>DASQMM010000081.1:0-8617 GCA_035645495.1 Brevibacillus sp.
CATGAGCAAGTACGAAACCGTCATCGGCCTGGAGGTCCATGCCGAGCTTTCTACGAACAGTAAAATCTTCTGCGGCTGCCCGACTGAATTCGGAGCTCCGCCGAATACCCATACCTGCCCGATCTGTCTGGGGCATCCTGGCGTACTGCCAGTGACGAACAAGCAAGCGGTCGAGTTTGCGATGAAAGCGGCACTCGCCCTCAACTGCGAGATTTCCCGCGAGACCAAATTTGATCGTAAAAACTACTTTTATCCGGATTCTCCGAAAGCGTACCAAATCTCCCAATTCGATCAGCCAATCGGCTACAACGGCTGGATTGACATCGAGGTAAACGGCGAGACCAAACGCATCGGGATCACCCGCCTGCACCTGGAAGAGGATGCCGGAAAGCTGACGCACAGCGACTTCGGCGGCGAGTCATTGGTCGACTTCAACCGTGTGGGAGTGCCGCTGGTGGAGATCGTCTCCGAGCCAGATATTCGCTCACCCGAGGAAGCGCGCGCGTACCTGGAAAAGCTGAAAGCGATCATCCAGTACACCGAGGTTTCCGACGTTCGCATGGAGCAAGGCTCGCTGCGCTGCGACGCCAACGTCTCCATCCGTCCGTATGGTCAGGAAGAATTCGGCACCAAGGCTGAGCTGAAAAATATGAACTCCTTCCGCAACGTCCAGATGGGTCTGGAATACGAAGTGCAGCGTCAGGCAGAGGTGCTCGATTCCGGCGGCAAGGTCGTACAGGAGACGCGCCGTTGGGATGAAGCCAACAGAAAAACCGTCTCGATGCGTTCCAAGGAAGAGGCGCATGACTACCGCTATTTCCCGGATCCAGACCTGGTGCGCATGCAGATCTCCGAAGAGTGGATCGAGGCAGTGCGTGCCTCCATTCCAGAACTGCCAGATGCCCGCAAGGCACGCTACGTGAACGAGTTCGGCCTCTCGCAAGCAGATGCCGAGGTGCTCACGATCTCCAAGGAGACGGCTGACTTCTTCGACGAGACCGTGAAGACCGGAGCCGAGCCGAAAGCAGTTGCCAACTGGCTGATGGTGGATTTGCTGGCCCATCTGAATGCCAACGATATGGAATTCGCTGATGTGAAAATGACGCCGCATGGCTTGGGCGAAATGATCAAGCTCATCGCAGACGGCACGATTTCCTCCAAAATCGCGAAGACTGTCTTCAAAGAGATGATCGAGACAGGCAAAGAGCCGAAGCAGATCGTCGAGGAAAAAGGTCTCGTGCAGATCAGCGACGAGGGCGCTCTTCGCCAAATCGTCATCGATGCGGTCCATTCCAACCCGCAGGCTGTCGCTGACTACAAGGCGGGGAACCAAAAGGCTGCTGCCTTCTTCGTCGGACAAGTCATGAAGCAGACCAAAGGCAAAGCCAACCCGCCGATGGTCAACAAGCTGATCGCGGAAGTTTTGAAAGAGATGTAGAGATTTATTATTATAGAGATACGGGGCTGTACCCAAGGTTTATCGAACCACATGAGGAACAGCCTCGTTTTTCTTTACCTAAGGCGAGTCGGCTATATGTGAAATCAACCTCAAGATCGATTTTTCCTATCTCTGGAGGTGAAAATGTTGAAGGTAACACCAAAGCCGCGATTATTTGTTGGATCGTCAGCGGAAGGTCTACGGCAAGCTCAAGCGATTCAGAATAATCTGAATCGTAGAGCGCAGGTGACTCTTTGGTCGCAGGGCATTTTTAAACTAAACAAGACGGCGCTGCAGAGCCTGCAGGAGCATCTGGACAAGACTGATTTTGCAGTCTTCATTTTCTCACCAGATGATCGTACTCTGATAAGAGGATCGGATTTAGCTGCTGCGAGGGATAATTGCATTTTCGAGCTGGGATTAGCACTCGGAAAGCTAGGGAATGATCGCGCATTTTTTGTGAAACCCCGGGGATATGAGGATTTTCGTATCCCATCCGATCTTTACGGAATTACCGCAGGCGAATATGAGATCGACAGGGATGATGAAAACTGGCAAGCCGCGTTTTCCGAATTTACCAGCGAGATTGAATCGATTATGATGAGGCTGGGGCGCAGACAAGAAATACGTGATATAATAGCAACAAACCAACGTTTGAATGCGCAAGTGCATTTTCTTTACTCTCTTGTGAAAAACAGCAAACATTTTACTGCCAACCACAACAGAGTCTTGGAAAATTTTCTTAGCTCGTGCAGGGCCTCTCAAGGATTTAGCCTCTCAGCCGCAACACTGTTTTCATTGATTTTTGATGAACTCGTTCAGATCGGTTGTGCAAGAGATGTAGACGAAGGCAAAAGGTTCAGATTGGATCATAACGAAAGATACCCGGAAAACAAAAGTTGGGTTGTAGCAGCCTTTCTGTCAAATAAATCAATGATGGCGTACAAAGGAAAAAATGCAGTTCGTGGTGAATACGAGTATATCATCTGTATTCCCATTGCCAATACGTTTGTTGTTACGGTGCATTTGATCACTGATTCGCAAGTTCCTGAGGATCATTTCGATATAATTCTGGAGGAGTTTGTAGAAAAGCATAACCACGCGGTGATCATGTCGTTTAATACCTTCCTTGAAAGGGGAGTTGAAGCTTATGTTGAACAACCCGCAACGAAGAGCTAGATTAGCCGGAAAAAATAGGCTCCGCCTTGGTTCTGGTTCCGAAATAGATATTATGGCACGCAGGAAAGCGGCTGTACAGGCGGCTGAGGAGCTAAAACAAAAATATGCAAAACCGGTACATACGGGTGATATCTATCAGGTGGGCCCTTCGGTTATCAAAAACGGTGAAGCGGTACTCATTGTTGCGACAAGGAATCTGGAATATGGGGAACCGAAATTTGGATGAGACAGGGGTGAATGCCTCTGTTTTTTTCTTTTGCAAAAAGGTTCGATAAAACAAAAAACCTGCTTCGTCAGACATGGCATGTTTTCGACGAAGCAAGTTTGGCTTCTCTAAGCGGTTTATATGATTAGGTTCTGCCTGAGTTTTTCCAGCAAAACAACAGCTTCCTGTTCCCGCTGCTCGATGCTTTGCAGGATGGCAATCGCTTGCTGGCTGTTTGCGGGATTGTTGGGTTCTCCACCAGCAGGGAAGGGGAAGAGACGGCACAGCTCGGCGAAATGTTCCGCTATTTTTGCATAGAGCGCTGAAGCCTCGAGCATGGCTGGACGAATCGCATCGAAGGCCGGGTCTGTCCAGGTATCGGCGAGCTCTGTCCAGAACAAGGCAGCATTCTTGCGCGCATCATGGGCAACCGCTGTCGTGTAGGCATTGCCGTTGGGCTCGATGCTTCCTTGCTGATAGGCCTCCTGCCAGGTCGCATACGCCGCGAGTCCATTGACGGCATTGCCATGACTGTGTTCCTGCACGCGGTAATGGTTCAGGGCAGATTCGAGGGCTTGCGTAAGCATCGCGCGCTGGTCGATGTGGCTGGATTCTCCCACGGACAATACGAACAGATCTTCTACGATGCCGCGTCCCAGATCCTCGTAGGATACGGTCGCATTATGGCCGCAGTTGTCGGCGGCATAAAGGATCTTTTGCTCATCATTATATCCGTAAATCAGCCCAAACTCAGGGATGAAGAGATCCCATGCTAGGACGGGATGACCGCGATCGATGGAGCGATGGATGAGCTCGAGTGCTTCCGGGAGTGTTTGAGCGAGCTCCCGTTTTTTCCGGGCATTCGGGCTGATGAGTGCAGGATCGACGAGATTGGTGTTGGGGGCGGGATGCTCGGTTCCTTTGCTCTCGTTGACCACATGGGACGCAAACCCCATATTGCGCAGCCCCTGCTGCAGCACCTCTGTAAAATCAAACATGGTCGGTCCCGCGATGTGAATCTCGCCGGGGACGACTGTAAGACGAAACGCGTGACCGCTCAACCCCATCACCATCGGGAAAGACATTTTCTTGCCCGTATTTTCAATCATACCGGATAAAGCCATCGCGCATGTAATCCAGGTTCTCAATTGTGTAGCCTTCGGTTTTTCCAACATTACTTTTTTCATCGTACCCGCTTCCTTTCGAGAGTTCACGTATTGGTCGACCACGATGCGAGTTTTTTGTTGGATCATTTTTTTGCGTGAGCGGGACAGGATCTGGTAGACGTTGCCCTGGGACATCTGAAACAGTCCGGCAATCTCCTGCGGCGAAAGATGGTCGAAGAAGTGGGATTCTACGATGCGTCGCTCGCGCGGGCTCAGGCATCCCAAGAGACTGACAATCGTCTGCAGCAGTTCCCGGCGCATCAGGACTTCTTCGGGATTCGAGTCCGTATCGCTTCCTCGAGACTCGTTTCTGCCCAGCCTTCGCAAAATGCTGTCCAGATCTCCCCAGTCCGTCTCATCCATCTCCATTGTCTGTTGCTGCAGACCGGAGAAGACCTGTTCCCTCTTCTGAGGCCCCTTGGACAGACGGGAATACGCCTGGTTGCGAACAATCCGGTGCAGCCAAGGCAGGAAGCGGCGGCTGTCTGTCAGCGTTCCCAGATGCAGGAAGGCGCGAATCAGGGCGTCTTGTACAATATCCTCCGCGAGAAAGGACTCCTGTGTATAGCTGCGCGCATACCCATACATCTTCGCCCGATGCCGTCGCACCAGCTCGCCAAATGCTTCACGGTCCCCGTTTTTGGCCTGTTCTACCAATTCTTCGTCCGGCTGAACTTCCTGATTTTCCTGCCACATATCTCTGTCGATTGTTTTATCCATCATGAAAACTCCTCGTGGTTAGTTGACCTGAACCATAGACTCCCGCTGGGCTGCTTTTCTGACAAAATTGTAAAAAAAATTGTCCTCACCTATAATAAAATGAGTTGAACCTAAGGAGGAAGGTAAGCATGAAACTCATTTCGGTGACCGGTGAAGCTGTTCCTGCAAGCAAGGGCGGTTCACCAGCAGATACATTCGACCGTTCCATTGCTACTTGGGAAACAGACGGCAAGCAACAGACCTTTACCGTTACATATGTCCGCTATTTTTCCAAGTTTTTGGCGGAGCAGGGTGTCTACGATCAAGAGGCGGAAGGGGTTCCAGTCAGTCATTTGGTCGCTGTTCTGTATAAAGAAAAGTATCCGCAAGCAAAAGAAAGCCGCCATTACATCAATAACACGGACGACTTCATGGCTTTGTTCGCCGATTTTTCGCTGGCAGCATTCAAGGAGCGGTACCCAGGTGTAGTCGGATTGACTCACGCGTGAAGGGCGGATTGCCGACTTTAGGGACCCTCGCGCTTTGATGTCCAAACATTCTGACAGGCTGGCCGGATGATGCCTTCCTGATGGAATGATGCTGACGAAGGAAGAGGGGAAACAGCTTGATCGAGGTACAGCAGGTAACGAAACAGTTTGGCGCATTTACGGCACTGGAGAATGTCTCCTTTCGCGTGGAAGCGGGGGAGGTATATGGACTTCTCGGTGAGAATGGCGCTGGCAAGACCACGATGATGCGGATGATGGCGACGATCTTGCGTCCGACATCGGGGAACATCGAGGTAGCAGGCTATTCCGTGATAAAAGAGCCGAATGAGGTGCGCCGCCGGATCGGCATTCTCTTCGGCGGGGATGTCGGGTTGTACAGCCGCTTGACTGCAAGGGAGAATATCGCGTATTTCGGCAGCATGTACGGCATGGACCGCACCGCTATCGAGCAGAGAATCAAGCGTTTGAGCCAGATGCTGGAGATGGATTCCTTTCTTGATCGACGGGTCGGTCCTTTTTCCCGAGGAATGAAGCAAAAGGTGGCCATCGCCAGAACCTTGGTCCATGATCCTCAGGTGATTCTGCTCGATGAACCGACGACAGGGCTGGACGTGACGGCAGCCACGATGTTTCGCCAGATGATCGGCACCCTGCAGGCGGAGGGAAAGACGATTCTATTTTCCAGCCACAACATGGGCGAGATCGACAAGCTGTGCAAGCGAATCGCCCTGATCCACAAAGGACGACTGCAGTATGCCGGGACGTTGCAAAAGCTGCGTGAGCAATACGGCATGCAGGACCTGGATGACCTGTTTATGACGGTCGTGGAAGGGAGCGGTCGCTGATGCGCGGTACGATCCTATGGACGGTTTTTCAAAAAGAGATGCGGGATTTGTTCCGGGACACCAAGACATGGGTGGGGACGTTTGTGATTCCGCTGGTGCTCGTTCCTTTCGTTTTTTTTCTGATGGGTTCTTCGTACAGCAGTCTGGAAGAGGAAGCGCGAGCGCATGTCCCGCTCTACGTCAAGGGGACATCCGGCTTGCTGGCACAGCTTGAAGCCATTCCCGGAGTGCAATTCGAGCAGCCTGCCGATCCGCAGCAGGCGCTGATAGGGGGCAAGCTGCGGGCGATTGTCACGATTCCGGACGGTTTTGACGAACGGCTGGCGGCGGGAGAAACCGCCAGTCTGCACGTCGAGTATGACAGCAGCAATCAAAAGTCGGTCTATGCCCGCGAAGTGATCGAGGAGAAGGTAGCAGCTTACAGCAAAGAGATTGTCGCCAAGCGTCTGCAGGCTGCAGGACTGTCCGAGACGGCAATCCAGCCGATCCAAGCTGTCTACGAGCAAGTTGCGTCAGAGAAAAAATCCTCAGGCGGGATGCTGGCGGGAGTGATTCCGTTGATGCTGGTGGTCTCGCTTGCTTCCGGGGGCATCGCTGTCGCCAATGACCTGATCTCCGGGGAGAGGGAGCGGGGGACGCTGGAGTCGCTGATGAGCGCGCCGATTGCGGCCAATCAGTTGCTGACAGCCAAGCTGATGACGGTGATGGTGATGAGCTGCATGAGTGCGGCGGCGTCACTGGTCTCCCTGACTTTGATTCTTCGGTTTGGACCGTTCGGTGGGGAAGAGCTGGGGCTGAGCTCGTTGAGTCCCGTTACTGTACTGGTATTGCTGTTGACTATCCTGCTGCAGGCTGCCTTTTTTGCCGGGCTAGAATTGATGCTCAGCACCATCGCCAAGTCGATAAAGGAAGGGCAGACCTATATGAGCGGTGTCATGTTTTTGGCGATGGTTCCTTCGTACATGCTGATGCCGCTTCATCCTGTGGACATCCCGGAGCATTACTATCTGATGCCGGTCTTCAGCGGTGTCTCCTTGATCAAGGAGGTCTTTTACGGGATGGTGGACCCGATGCATGCCTTGGTCGGCTTGGGCACGTCGCTGCTTTATGTAGCTCTGGTAGTTGCCTTGACAGCGCGCTTTTTCCGGCGGGAAGGAGCCGTCGTCAAACATTGATGTACCGTTGTGTATGATGAGGAAAGCTGGTGAGTGGTCGTGAATCCGCTCTATGTGGGTGTTCTGTATATCATCGTCTCTGCTGTTGGCTTCGGAGTCATGTCAATTTTCGCGGTCTACGCATATGGAGCGGGAGTTTCGGTCTCTACCTTGCTCTTCCTGCGTTTTTTGTTCGCAGCACTGCTTTTTTTTGCCGTGATCCGCTTGCGTCGGGAGTCTGTACGCATCCATAAAAAGCAGGTGCTGTCCCTGATTTTGCTGGGGGGAATCCTGTACACGCTGCAATCGATCAGCTTCTTTTCTTCGGTTCAGTACATTCCCACCTCGCTGGCTGGATTGGTTTTGTACACATTTCCTGTCTTTGTCGCGATTTTAAGCTACTTTGTCGACAAGGAAGTGCTTCGCCTGAAGACGGTGGCGGCGATGCTGCTCTCCTTATTGGGATTGGGGCTTGTGCTGGGGCTGAGCTTCGGAGGGATTCAGCCTCTCGGTGTCATACTCGCGATAGCAGCAGCTCTTTTCTACTCCGTCTACATCGTGGTGGGCAACCGCGTGGGCAAAGGGCTTTCGTCGTATGTAACCTCTGGATATATCTCGTTGTTTGCTGCCTGCTCCATGTTCGTCGTAGCGCAGGCGGACGGCGGCTTGTCCTTTGCCTTTGATACAGCAGGCTGGTGGGCCTTGGCGGGGATCGTAGTATTTTCCACCGTGCTTGCGATCGGTTGTTTTTTCCGTGGCTTGCAGTTGATCGGCTCGACCAAGGCATCGGTCATCAGCATGGTAGAGCCGGTGGTCACGATCCTGTTTTCCGCGATGTTGTTCGGGGAGAGGCTGAGCGGCTTGCAATGGCTAGGCGCTTGTGCCGTAATCGCGGGCGCTGTCCTGATCGTCATGGGCAAGCAAGCGGCACAGGGCAAAGCGCAAGATCCGCCGCCTGTTTCGCATACGCCCTCTTCGTAATCGTCGTTGCTGAAAAAAGCGCTTCTGCCACGCACGGGTTGCCTGGCAAAAGCGCTTTGTCTTTTATTCGTTCATTCGGGAGCGGATCAGCCAGCCTGCGCCGTATACGCCAGCGTCATTTCCGAGACTGGCAGGCAGGATCTCGGTCGATTCGATGACGTAGGAAAAGGGGATGAAGCGGTTGTAGGCTTCCCGAATCCGGGAGAACAGGAAGTCGCCAGCGTACGAGACACCTCCGCCGATGACGAAGCGAGCCGGATTGAGCACCATGCCGAGGTGGGAGAGTGCCAACCCCAGGTACATCGCAGCCTGGTCGATGATGGCGAGCGCGGCGGTATCTCCTGTTTTGGCTGCGTCGAGGACGTCTTTTGCTTGCAGTTCGCCCTGCTTTTCGAGAATCTGGGCCAGCAGGGGACTCGTGCCGTTCGAGGCAGCTAGCCT
>DASQMM010000082.1:0-2410 GCA_035645495.1 Brevibacillus sp.
AGCGCCATCCCAATATTCCAGTCGAATCTCCATTTTATAATGATAGGTGACCGAGCTGTCCTCATTTTCCCGGATCTTGTTAAATTCTGTGATCGCCACATGCATATTCGCCTTCTCTTGGACAGCGACCTGGTAAGCAAAAAAAGCTTCGCGATTTTTCATATAATCTTGGTATACCTTTTCTGTCGCGTATTCCTTTATCTGCTGATGTCTCGGATTGATAAAATCCTCCAATACCTGTTCCATATCTGCTTCTTTCCCGGCATCTTTGATCTCGATCTCGTACTGAATTTTTTTAAATGTTTCTGCCAACTGACGGGCTTCCTCATCTGCATCAGGACTTGAACAGCCAAACAACGCCAGTGTCACCATGCACAACAGGATCATTTGTTTATACATGCCCCCACCTCCAGATACCATATTTTAACATACATTCCACCTATTTTCGTTGATTCAAAACAAAAAGACATGCTCGACCGCTGCCGATAACATGCCTTTTTGTTGTGCAATTCGTTTATCCGTGAAGCATCGCCTTGATTTTGTGATGCGCTACCGGAAAGGTGTAGGCATCCAACTCCTCGATGGCGGCAAAGCGAGCTGTCGGAGGAAGATCATCTCCCTCGATCCAATTACATAGCCATACTTGCATATTCCATTGCAGATGGGAAAAGGTATGCTGCACTTCTCCCTGCATCTCGCGGACCTCCACCTCTACGCCAAAACGATCCAGCATTTGCTGGGTCAGCAGGTCTTTTTTGGCTGCCTCTCGATCCACATCCGTCTCCACCATGGGAAATTCCCACATGCCTGCCAGCAGTCCCTGTTCCGGGCGCTTGTTGATCAGGACGGCTCCGTCACGCACAATCAAGGCTACCTGGAGATGAACGGGACGCGGCGGCTTCGCCTTGCCCTTGTTCGGCAGCTCTTCCTGGACGCCTTCCCTGCGGGCAATGCAGTAATCGAATACCGGACAGGTGAGACATTGAGGCGAACGCGGAGTGCAGACCATCGCGCCAAGCTCCATCAGCGCCTGATTGAAGTCTCCCGCCCGGCCTTCGGGAATCACCTGGCGAACCAAATGCTCGATTTTGATCCGAGTGGCGGGCTTGGCGATGTCATCGGTCAGATAGAGAAGTCTGGAAAAGACGCGCATGACATTGCCGTCTACCGCAGGCTCCGGCTTTTCGTAGGCGATGCTGAGAATCGCTCCGGCTGTATAAGGACCCACGCCTTTTAGCGTGCGAATTTCTTCCGTGGTGTCGGGCACGATGCCGCCGTAGTTCGCCTGCACTTCCCGTGCGGCCGTCTGCAAATTGCGCACCCGCGAATAATAGCCAAGTCCCTCCCACGCCTTCAGCACTTCGTCCTCGGGTGCTTCCGCCAACGCCTGAACCGTCGGAAACTTCTCCATAAAGTTCAGGTAGTACGGCTTTACGGTCTCGACACGCGTCTGCTGCAGCATAATCTCCGATACCCAGACGCGATATGGATCTCGATTGATTCGCCAGGGCAAGTCCCTTTTCTGGGAATCGTACCAGGCGAGCAAATCGCTGGAAAAACCAAACACATGAAATTCTTCCGGTAATGTATAACGCATGCTGATCTCCTTTTGTTTACGATCGAACAGGTGCAAATGCCCAGATGTTCAATTTATTGGCTCCGCCTGCGATACAGGCACAGAATGCTTCATCTTCCAAGCGTGTCTGCTTGATCTGTTCATACTGCTCCATACTGTCCACCTCGAAGGTTTCCACGAACAGGCCCGGCTGATCGCATCCTTCCAGACAGCGGTACTGACGCGCCCCCAGCCTGCAAGACACGGACTCTCTTTCGGCCAGAAGGGCAAGTGCCTCCTCGCGCTTTTCCGAAATGAGCTTGTATTCGATAAATACCGTGATCATCTGGTCAATTCCTCCCTTGCAAGACAACTCCACTTCATCATACAATCCAGGTTAATAGGGAACAAGCGGACAATTTTTTTCATTTTCGTAAGGAAAATCTTATCGCCGGAACGTTATAATAAATACAAACAGGAGGCCAAGGCCTGGAAGGAGGAAGACAAGAGGTTCATGGACACTGCTACTCACTTTGCCATGGGTTTTGGACTGGCGGGACTCGCGCATCTGGACCCAATCGTGGCATCGACACCAGGACTGATGGAAGCTGTCATGCTTGGTACGGTTATCGGTTCACAGGCACCCGATCTGGACGGCCTGATCCGCATCCGCGGCAGCGCTGCTTATATACGCAATCACCGGGGCATCTCTCACTCTGTGCCTGCAATCTTTCTGTGGACAGGAGCCATTTTTGCCTTCATTCAATTGTTCATGCCCCAAACCAATTGGCTTCATCTGCTAGGCTGGATCTTTTTCGCTGTCTGTCTCCACGTATTCGTAGACCTCTTCAACTC
>DASQMM010000083.1:0-4486 GCA_035645495.1 Brevibacillus sp.
CAGGCGTCGGGAAAAGCCTTTTATCGCCATCAACTGCGGGGCGATTCCAGCCGCTTTGTTTGAGAGCGAATTGTTCGGGTACCACAGTGGCGCGTTTACGGGCGCTGAGAAAAAAGGGAAGCCGGGCAAGCTGGAACTGGCTCATGAGGGGACTCTGTTTCTCGATGAGATCGGAGAATTGCCGCTGGAATTGCAGGTGAAGCTGCTGCGCGCCCTGCAGGAAAAGCAATTTTATCGTGTCGGAGGAACAGAGCCGATCACGGTCAATACCCGCATCATCGCAGCAACCAACCGGAATCTGGAGAAAATGATGGCAGAGGGGCAATTTAGAGAAGATTTATTTTATCGATTGAACGTTTTTTCTTTGGACATTCCGCCCCTACGCGAGAGACGCGAGGATCTGCCCGAGCTGGTCCAGCTTTTCTTGCAGGAGTATTCGATCGCACAGGAGCAGCCTGTACCGCGCATCTCCTCGGAGGTGATGCAGGCCCTGATCGACTACCATTGGCCGGGCAATATCCGCCAGGTGCGCAATGTCATCGAGCGCCTCTCCATCCTGCAGGAAAATGGAGTCATTTTGCCGGAGCATCTGCCGTCTGCCATTCGGATTGTGTCCCATTCATCCGTCCCTGCCCAGGCGCAATCTGACTTTTCACTGCCTGCCCCTGCCGCATACCGCTTTACGTCCGCTGATCATGAACGCGAGCGAATTCAGGCGGCCCTGGTGCGAACCTACGGCAATAAAAAAGCAGCGGCGGATCTGTTGGGAATCTCTCGCGGCACGTTGTACAACAAGCTGCGAAAATACAAACTGGACGGGGAGAACTGATCCATGGGACACATCGAGTGGCTCGAGGATACCTTTCAAGTGCGTTATGCCGGCCAGACGATTGCCTTGCTGCCCAAAGAATATGCTCTTCTTCGGCATCTATACACCTGGAAAAACCGCACCTTTACCCGGGAGCAGTTGCTCGACAGCGTCTGGGCGATGGAGGCACCCACGGATCGGACAGTCGACGACCATATCTACCGCCTTCGCCGCAAGCTGGCCAAATGGTCGCATCTCTTCACCATCGAAACGGTTCGCGGTGTCGGCTATCGTCTGAACGGCAAAACAATGCATGCACCTCAACCCCAGGCTTTGAACCAGAGCTTCGCGGATCATGTGCGGGGCATGCTGGAAACCTATCACGGGATGGGCATGGGAGCAGCCATGCATACTCTTGCCTCCCACCAGGACGTTCTAGGCATTCGACTCGATCCATACTACGAGGTCTACTTGCCGTTCGTACGCGGCGATTTTTTCTGGTTTCTTCACGATCAGGCTTTTCCCATGCCCGAAAAATGCTTCTATCTTCTTCATATTTACTACATGATTGAGACGGACACAGCATCCTGTGCAGCCTTGTTTGCAAACATCCAGCCCTACCTGAGCCAAATGCGTGCCATCTACCGCGACGAGCTGCGGATCGCCACCATCGGAATCTACACGCAGACCGGGGAATTCGAGCGTGCCAGGGCAACACTCCAGGAAGGGCGCAAGATAGTGGAACCGCTGCAATCCACCGGGTTTACCCTGTACCTGCACGCCCAGGAAGCCTTACTCGACCTGATGTCAGATCATCTGGATGCGGCTGAAGCAATCACGGATCAGGCATTGGAGAGCCTGCAGTCCATCCCGATGCAGCGCGAGTTGGGTACCTTTACGCTCCTTCGCGGTCTATGCCTGTATCGCCGTCAACAAAAGGCGGCCGCCCGTATCGCAGTTGATCAAGCCATCGAAGTGACACGGTCAACCCAGTTCATCCCCCATCTGATTCATGTGGTGCGCAAACTGCTGTTATTTTATCGGCACTTCGGCTGCGACCCCGAGTGGGAACGCAAATACGAAGGCGTATGGCGGGAGCTGTCTGAGGAATATCACTTCGATTCCCTGAGAAAAGAGATTCATGCTCAACTGTCAAACCTGTGCTAAGCAAAGAGACGATCGTCTGAGATTAGCAGTAGGTGTATAAAAAGAAAAAACTCCCTGCTGCATCCTTTGGCAAGGGCAGATTGGAGTAATGACTTCTCGCTTATTCAATGGGAATGCCGCGGCGCTCCTGCAATTGCCGATGCAAAATGTATTTGCGCAGGTTGTGAAAATGCCGGGCACTAATCCCTTTGATCGTACAGCCATAATGATGATGCGTACCGACGAGACGGGTGTGAATGGCCTGCAGCTCCACCTTGATTACCCCATCCGGGCGATTGCGGCCATACAATTCCGCTGAGAAAAAAAACGGTTGGTCGATCGGCAATTCTTTTTCCGTGCGAAATGCCAATCCTCCCAAGCTCAGATTCAGCAGATCTACCATCTGATTGCTCAGCGACAGCAAGGAAGCAGGCTCCTGTGTGCGATACTGGAGCCACCCTTTTATCTCCATGTCAAATCGCGGATAGCGTCTTCGCTGTTCACGAAATTCCGTAGCTGTCGGTGAATGAAACAAAAAGAGTTTGTTTTTTTCCCTGGCTACGACGACCGCTTCAAAGGTAGAAATCGTCTCATAATCAGGAGTAAGCAAACACCGGAGCTGATCGCCTACCGCTACCTCGGTTTCGTCGGAAAAGAGGGCTTCGATCAGATCTCCCTCTTCATAGGTAACGATTCCTTCTACCATTCGATTTCCTCTTTTGATTTGAATCATACTTTCCATATGAAGGTCTCCACCAATTCACTCAATAATGTACCGGGTTTTCCGGAAACTTACTTAGACGTTTTTCTCGGAAATTAGGTATAATGATAGCATTGACAGATAGGAGGTTGCAGACCGATGAACCGATATCAATTGGTTACACTCGCCTTAGCCATTTGCGTAACCGCCTGTCTCATCGGAGTGGGCATTTCCATTGGAGAACAAAGCACCTTAGGAGTCATCGGCTGCCTTGTTGTTGCCTTTGCGTTGATGGGATTCGGCTTTTCGTACAAACGCAAGCATTTGCGCTGACCCCTTTTTGCGTTAACGGCGTACAAGAAGGCTGTTCACGTAAAAAAGGACGGCAGGCAGTCCCTTTGCCTGCTTCAGCAATTTTTTGGCGATCGAATAACTGCGCGGCTGTGTTCGATTTACTTTGCGATCCGCGAGATAAAAGGCCACAAGCCCGTCCGCAATCATACGGTGAAACCCAGGATTTGGCAAGCGTCTGACGCTTGCCTTCGCTTGTTGTATGAAATATTGCAAGCGCTCCGTCGCCTCTTGCTCCGAATCGTAATAAGAGACAAAATTGAGATCCCCTCCGAGACGGTCCTCCTCCAAATCAATCAGGTAATCCAGCAAGATATGCAACCCGCAAAGCCAGGGAAAATAAGCCCTGCACACTTCGTCGATCACATCCTGCTCCAGGTCTGCCTGTGTCGCGAGGCAGAACAAGGCGAATATGCCAATCGTCGAGCCTGTCACGGCAGCGAACTCCTGCCATTGCAAATGACTATGCTGCTCTTTATGCTGATCCCACCAATCCAGGAGCTTCGCCTCCCGCAAGGCCGGGTCGATATGCTTGTACACTTGCAGATCACTGTACAGCCGGGAAAACAACAACACCTGCGGCTGGATTTTCTCATAGGCCGGCAATTGTGCGGCGTAATGCTGACAGGTTTGCACCAGTCCCGCCAGGAAGCCGCCATCCTCCTGATCCTCTCGATACTGATAGTAATTGCGCAATGGAGCGCCAGGTGTCAAGGCGTCCTGCATCGACACGTGCAACTGCCGGAAATCAGCAGGGTCCAGAGAGGTACTGCGGTCGCACAGATTATCCAGGTAATCGCTGATGGTTTGATACGCGACGATCAGCGGGACGATGGTTTCGACCTGTTCAATAACCTGCGTGGCGTACACGCATCCTCCTTGGCAATGGAATTTTTTGGAATCCATACTAGCCAAAGCTTGTTTTCTCAACTCCAAGTTGGGAATTGCCTCGGCCTTTTTGTACCAGGCAGCGAACTCCCGCTCCAAAACAGGCTGTACATATCGATAGACGCGGTATAGTAACTGCCACGGATTCCGCAGTTCACTCACGAAAGTTCCCCCCCAACACAACAATAGTGTTATCTTATCACATTTGTTGCCTCGTACCAAAGGAACCCCCGTTAGTTCTCCATGCGCCTTTTCGCTTCGATGTAGAGCACGAAAATGAACTTTTTGGTGTTGATTTTCGCGTTTGACATCCCGTTGTCTTTCTTGCTCTCCAGCTCCATCATCCGCTTGCGGACCTCTACGAAATCAAAGAATGTAGCGGCGTAGCTCTCAAACTTCGGATTGCTGTAATCGGTAAGCCCCAGGGATGCCAAGTGGGTCAACGCCTGATAGATGGCCCTGCGCACGCGCTGTTCGGCAGCCTTCACCTCTTTGTTGATCGCAGCCGTATTCGTGGTGTTCAGCTTCTCGGTAGCAACACTCATGAATATCTCTTTTAATGAAGGAAAACGGTTATGGCCCGAGTTGCTTTT
>DASQMM010000084.1:0-2049 GCA_035645495.1 Brevibacillus sp.
CATTTTTGCCTTTTCGATATGGGATGAAAGCGCCCAACGCTTGTTCCTTGCGCGCGATCGCATGGGAGTCAAACCGCTTTTTTACGCGCAAAGGGGCAGTTCGTTCTTGTTTGCTTCTGAGTTGAAGGCATTGCTCGCTCATCCCGAAGTGAAACCGGTCCTCTCCAGGGAAGGTTTAGCAGAGGTTTTTGCCTTAAGCCCCTCGCGAACGCCTGGACACGGCGTATTTCATAACGTCCACGAGGTGCGGCCCGGCTATTCGCTGACTGTGACCCGGGATCGCCTCTGTCACCTTCGTTATTGGCAATTGGAAAGCCGTCCTCATACCGATAACGTCGAACAGACCATACAGACGGTTAAAGAGCTGGTAACAGATGCTATACAACGTCAATTGGTGGCCGATGTACCCGTGTCAACCTTGCTGTCCGGCGGTCTCGATTCCAGTGTCATCACGGCTGTCGCTGCTTCCAGCTTCAAGCAGCAACAACGGGAGACGCTTTTTACCTATTCGATCGATTATGTAGATAACGCGCGACATTTTGAATCCAATACCTTTCAGCCCGATGAAGACGCCCCCTACATTCAGAAGGTATCCGAATTTTTGGGGACGCAGCACCGCACGATTACCTTTGATACCGAGGATCTGATCGATTCCTTGCGCACTGCCACTCTCGCCCGGGATCTGCCCGGCATGGCGGATATCGATGGCTCTTTGTATCTCTTTTGTCGGGAGATTAAAAAGGAGACAACCGTCGTTCTCTCCGGGGAGTGTGCTGACGAGGTGTTTGGCGGCTATCCGTGGTTCCATCGTGAAGAGATGCTTTTCGCAAACACATTTCCTTGGGCGCGAGCAACGAAGGAACGCGCCTCCTGGCTCTCGCCCGAGTTGCGGGACTGGGTGAAGCCGGAGGAGTACGCAGCGAGGCGTTACCAAGAAACGTTGGCGGAGATCCCTGCCTTGCCGGGCGAAACTCCATTGGAAGCACGCCGCAGGGAGATGTTCTACCTCAACATCACTTGGTTTATGAACACGCTGTTGGACCGCAAAGATCGGATGAGCATGGCAGCCAGTCTGGAAGCCCGCGTCCCTTTTTGCGACCACCGGATTGTAGAATATGTCTGGAACATTCCCTGGGAGTTGAAAATGTACGGAAATCGTGAAAAAGGAATTCTGCGAAAAGCGATGGAGGGCTATCTGCCGGACGAGGTTTTGTACCGAAAGAAAAGCCCCTATCCCAAAACCCATAACCCTGCGTACACGGAAGCGGTCCGTTCGTGGCTGCTGCAGATTCTAGATGATCCGTCCTCTCCTCTGCTTCCCCTCATCGACGTCTCAACCATTCGGCAAATCGCGGCCATGGACGCCAAAGCATCCGGCATCCCCTTTTTTGGCCAGTTGATGAGCACGCCACAATTGTTCGCGTTCCTCGCTCAGCTGGACTATTGGCTTCGGGAGTACCGCGTAACCATCCAACATTGAGCTTGGACAAAAGAAGGACAGAAAAACTCCTCTCCCCGGACTTTACGGGGGTTTGAGGAGATTGTTTCTGCCCTTCTGATTTTTCTTCTGTTGATTTCTCTTCTGCTGGTTTCGTGTATTTGCAGTTGATGCACCTTGTGCACGGTAACGCAGATCATATTCACAATTGGAGCGTTTCATGATGGTAAAAGAGACGGCATTGCCCGAACGGATGAATCGGTAATCCACACGGACGTTCTTGCTTCCTCCGCTCAAGACCACTGAGATGACCTTCTGGTTCGGGCTGTTCTTCCTCCATTTCAAGGATACTACTTTCATCGGAAGCGGTGGATAGACCCGATAGGGCACACACAGCTTTCCTTTTACCAGGCGAAGACGCAGATTGCGAATCATTCTCTCCGTCAGCTTGATCCCCCAATACCGCCGAAAAATTCGAGATATTTTCCGTTTGCTGCCATAACGCTCAGGGAGCGGTGTATAATCGACGCCATTCACGGTATAGACAGGCTTCCCCCTTGGTGACGCGGCAATCTGTGTCCATACTTGTTCAGCTTGGTCGATAAATTGCT
>DASQMM010000085.1:0-3308 GCA_035645495.1 Brevibacillus sp.
AACTACCGCGTTACGGATTCGAAGATTGCTCATTTTCTTGCCGATCCTGGTATTCGTCATCCTGCTGTCGTCCTGGTTTATCGGACAGCCCAAGAACGTACAGGCTGCGCTTCCTGATATATCACTGGAGGCGCTGGACGGGAGCGCTTTTCCGCTGACGAACGAGAAAAAAAACCTTCGTCTTGTCGAATTGATCTACACGCGTTGTCCAGACGTTTGCCCGACTACAACGGTACGGATGGTGCAATTGCAAAAGCGGCTGATGGAAGAAAATCTGATGGGGAATGGAATCGAATTTTTGACTGTTACGATCGATCCAGTTAATGATACCCCTGAGGTATTGCAAAAGTACGCCAAAAATATCGGAATCGATCCACAAGGCTGGGTCATTCTGCGCGGCGATGAAGAAACGATCAAAACCGTGACACGCTCGCTCGGGTTCTTCGCCAATCAGACGGAAGACGGATTCATCTCCCATACCACCAGCACGTATTTGGTCGACGAAAACAACGTTGTCTTGCGCAAGTTTGGTATGGGTGAAGACTTCGATCCGGACGAAATCTACGAAGAACTGATCAACTTGAAACAGAAAGGGTAATGATCGGAACATGACTATCAGACGCTTCATGCGCGTGCTTCCCTGCCTCCTTTTGCTCGTCGCGGTGGCTGCATGCGGCAATGACAATCAAGAGGCATATGTGCCCGGCTCGCCAGTAGAAGCCGCCTTTACCATGGAACCAAGTGAACCCGCTGTAGGAGATACTGTTACGTTTGCCGTAACGGTGACACAGGATGGCAAACCAGTGGACGATGCGAGCGAAGTGAAATTTGAGTGGTGGAGGGAAGGTCAGGAGCCGCATGAAATGTTGCCTGCCACCTTCCAAAAAGATGGCCTCTACATTGCCAAACAGACGATTTCCCAGCCAGGATCGTACTTTGTCTACTACCATGTCACGGCTAGGGATTTTCACACCATGAAAAAGATTCCCTTCACAGTAAAGGGAGAAACGGGCGAAGTCGATCACCAAACTCCTGCGGAACAACAGAGCCAGGACAAGAAGACAACATCTTCTCATGAGCACGGTGCTTCGCACGACCACGGTACAGCAGCATCAGAGGGCGGGCAGGTAGAGATGCATTTTATGCCGGCCGCTGACATTCGCGCATCAGAAGAGACTTGGCTTGGCGTTCACATCATAAACGGGGATGATGTCCTGCCAAACGCGACCGTACGCTTCGAATACTGGAAGGATGGAGAGGAAAAACACGTTTTTCAGGATGCTTCCGAAACCCCCCCTGGCCAATATGGCACGAAGCTTACATTCCCCGCGTCCGGTACTTATACCGTCAAGGTTCATGTCGAAGCAGGCAGCATTCACGATCACAAAGATTTTTCAGTAGCCGTGCAAGAATAGGAAACCCAAAAAACAGGCGCAGCTCCGTCGTACGATTGCGGAGCATGCGCCTGTTTTTGAAGTTTGTTGGTATGAGGAAGCGATCTGGCTGAGTCAGCAGGTAAAATACGCAACGCGATTGACATTCAGCTCGTAATAGTCCCAGCGATTATTACGCCAGCGATAGCCGTAAACTGTGTTGCGACCTATCCTGAAGGGATAAAACCAAAACGTGCGACCGTTATGGAGCCAGATGAATGTATAGCGATACAAGCATCCTTGAAAGCTCCATGGCCCGATTCTGCGCGGGCCTCCTCCACCTCGATAGCCAGGCGAGCTTGGTGCCCTCCCCGGGGGTGGTCCTGGTGGCGGAGGAAAACCTCCAGGCGATCCAGGGGGATACCCTCCTGAACCAGGGGGATAACCGGGATAACCTGGCGATCCAGGAGACCCAGGCGGAAACATATATGACATGACCCTTCACCTCCTACAAGTCTCCCTATAGGAGATGCAGCAAACGCGGAACTGGCATGTGCGTTTGCCCGCGGTCATTCACCCATTTTTCCGCAATTGTCCGAGATGCATCCGCCTCTCGCTGCTCCTCACTGTTCCCGATTAATAGGGACGCCCCCCGCTGATAAAACGATACTCCCAATGGGTGCCTTTAAAATCGGTGATCCGTACTCCCCCGGATTCCTTGGAATACGTATGCAGGAGTTTGTTGTCACCGAGATAGATCGCGACGTGATTGATGCTTTGCTTGGATACATCAATCCCTTTGTAATCTGACGCCTTCCAGCCCTTGTACTTCATGACAAATACGAGGTCTCCCTTTTTGAGCTTGTTGATGTCCGTCGTCATCGTCCCATGGGCTTTTACATAATTGGCTTGGGATTTCGCTCCCCCCCGCCCCATATCGATGCCTGCTCCATCCAGATATGCCCACATCGTGAATTCAGAGCAATCCATGGTCTTTTTGTTAGAACGAGTCGAACCGTATTCGTATGGAGTTCCCAGGTACTTCATCCCTGCTGATACGACCTTGTTGCCCAAGTCCTTCCCCAGATTTTGATCTGGTTCTGTGGTGTTTGGCGGTGTGACCGAACCTGTTTCATCCGGTAGAATGCGGCGCACACTCAGCAACTTTTTGGAATAATCGCTCAAATTTTTTACTACCACTTTCTTTTCTCCCTGGGATGAGTACATGTATTGACCGTCTCCAATGTAGACACCCATGAAAGAAGCAGATCCTTTCCCTGTAGAGGAGAAAAAGAGCAAATCACCAGCTTGTACTTCTTGCACAGATACCTTCTTGCCCACCTTGTTCAGCTTGGCAATGGTATTCTCTATATTCATGCCGATCTTCTTGTATATGTAAGTTGCAAAACCTGCTGAGCCAAAAGCTTGTGGACCAACCGCCCCGTATTGATACTGTTTTCCTTTCAGCGACTGGGCGATGGCTGCTACTTGCGCCCCTTGGGCTTCGGTTTGGGTCTGCGCCGCATGCGAAACAGCTTGTCCACCTTCTGCAAACATCAGAAAAGATGTGCTAAGCAAAACAGCAACAGTGGATTTTTGTAACCAATCTCGTTTCGTCAATGTGCTTCCCTCCAAGTTGTGAATTTCCCAACGAATTGGGTACGGAACCAGTCTACTGGAAAAAACAAAACAGGTTAAGGCTGTAAATATTCCCAATAGCTGAAATGATTACATAGTCAGGTGTCTATAGCCCTAGAGGCCTAACCGCATCATACAGAGAAAACTCTTGCCCTACCATCGGACAAGAGTTTTCATTTTTTGCTTACAGTTCTTGTTTCGCGATGCTTTTCGTAGCTTCGCGATATAAAAACAAGACAGTCTCTCCCATCCGCAGTTTTCGCGAGCCCTTCACGAGAAAATACGTATTCGGCTTCA
>DASQMM010000086.1:0-2661 GCA_035645495.1 Brevibacillus sp.
CCCCTTTCCGCACGACGGAGAAGGATTTGTTGCGTACGTTGAATCGTCTGGTAGCGAGCGATCACGATGTTCGCAAGGAGTACAAAAACACGTTTGCATTCAATTTGGCTGAGTTTTACTTGAGTCAAGAGGAACGCAACCAAATGGTCGAAGAGATCAGTGCCCTGATCCAGAAGTACAAGGCATACAAAAACGAACCCGGCAGAAGAAAGCTGAAGTACTTTAACATCCTCTTTCCTCTCACACCTGCCGATCCTGCCGATGACCAGGATGACAACTTTGAGGATACGCACGAGTAAAAGCAAGGTAAGCACGAAAACCATCTCGCGAGGTGGTTTTCTTTTTTTGATTTCGTCGTTTACAAACATTCAAATAATTACTTGAATGTTTGTTTGTTACCTCCTATAATGGGGGTACAGAAAACAAATGTTACCAATTTTGAAGGAGGGCTTGCTATGGGGCTCCATCATGGACATTCCCATGATCATGGACATAACCACGGAAAGGGGGCAAATAAAAAAGCGCTGCTGACTTCCCTGATCATTACTACCACTTTTCTCATCATTGAAGTCATCGGTGGGTTTCTCACCAACAGTCTTGCCCTTTTGTCGGACGCAGGACACATGCTAAGCGATTCTTCTGCTCTTTTTCTCAGCCTGATCGCCATGTACTTTGCAGCCCGACCTCCATCTGCTGCGCGAACGTATGGCTTTTTCCGCTTCGAAATTCTCGCTGCTCTGATAAATGGCGTAACCCTTGTCCTGATTTCGGTTTATATTTTCTGGGAGGCCATCGAACGCCTGGCCGCTCCCCCTGAGGTTTCCAGCCTTTCCATGATGGGAATCGCCTTCATCGGGCTGTTGGCCAATATCGCCTCCGCTTTTGTCTTGATGCGTGGTGATTACAAAAACAACCTCAACATGAGGAGCGCCTTTCTCCATGTCCTCGGTGACATGCTCGGCTCTGTGGGTGCGATTGTGGCCGGACTCTTGATGTGGATGTTTGGCTGGTATATTGCCGATCCGCTCATTAGCATCGTGGTAGGTGTCCTAATCATCATCAGCGCATGGCGAGTAACCAAAGACTCCATCCACGTCCTGATGGAAGGGACGCCATCCTCCATCAATGTGCAAGAGGTGGAGGCATCGTTAAGAAGGATCACAGGCGTGAATGACGTGCACGACCTGCATATCTGGACCGTTACCTCCGGCTTCGATGCTCTGACCGTCCATCTGCAGGTGGAAGACGAGCTGCCGAGCTATCCGGTGCTACAAGAGGCTTTACACTTATTGCGGGATCAGTACGGAATTACTCATGCTACGGTTCAGATCGAGAACTCAGCGGTTCGTCACGACGAATTGCTCTGCCAGATAGGACCGGGGAAAGATCATCACGAAAATCATCATGACCATTACCATGACCATAATCATGCACACGCACATTAGTAGAAAAGCATCTATTATTTTTTTCTGCAGAATGTAAGGTTTCGCCGATAGCTGTATCTAAAGGGGGGAAGGGAGGAACGAAGGTTGGAAGAAAAATCGATGTATTCGCCTGTCACTCTACTGGCGCAAACTGACTCCTACGCCTTTGAGGAATTGATGTATGCTCATCTGCCCGGCGTGTACCGGCTTTGCTGTTGGCTGGTAAAAGACCCGGTAGCTGCCGAAGATCTGACACAGGAGGTTTTTTTGCAGGCCTACAGACATCTCGGTTCGTTTCGGGGAGAAAGCCAGCTTGGCACATGGCTGTACCGGATCGCAGTCAATGAATCAAAACGCTACCTGCGCTCCTGGTCGGTTCGGAAGCTTCTCTACTTTTCCCCCTCTCATACAACGTTTGAGACAGCAAGCGGCCCAGCCTTGTCGGATGAAGAGAATGGTCCTGCCTTGAAGGAATTGGAACGGCTCGTTCACTCTCTCCCCTTTCGGCATAAGCAGATGATCGTCTTGTACTACTACGAAGACATGTCTGCCGAACGGATAGCCGAGATCCTGGACATGAAAGTCGGGGCGGTGTACACCCGCCTGCATCGGGCCAGGGAAGCGCTGAAAAAAAAGGCCATGGAGGAGGGAACGGAATGGATCTGGACCAACGACTAAGCGAACTTGGCAGGACAAAACGCGAGGTAGTACTGACTGATCAACAGCAGATGGAGCGCTTGAGAAGGGGAATTCGCCAAAAAATCCAACGTCCCTCAACGAACAGGCGTTGGATGCCAGTGCCAATCGTACTCAGTCTGCTGCTCATCTGCATCGGAGCGTGGGTGTATCCTCCCTGGGATCACTTGGAACAAGTCCGGATGCCTTCATCCCTGCCCAACGTGCCACCGGATACGCAGGTCCCCCCTGCTTCGGAATCACCTAAGAAGGAGAGTGAAAAGCCCCTTGTGCTGGAGGATCAGTTCGCATTTGCCGGTGATTTTTTAGACTGGATGCAAAGGTACACAAATTACGAGATCAAGCAGGTGACGGTCTCCCCTTTTGCTGATGTTTTCGAAGCAACGGATCAGGCTGTCATGCTGGAGACGAATAAAGGAAAACTGCATGTCGTCTTTTTCCCCAATCCGAAAGAAGCGGAGAAGATTGAAATTGACGAGGACTTTACGGTGCGCGGACAAATCACCTTTACGTTTACCGGTGCCAAGCTCAAGGAAGGTGC
>DASQMM010000087.1:0-5417 GCA_035645495.1 Brevibacillus sp.
AGAAGCTGCGTCTGATGCGCGAGCTCGGGGTGAATCGACTGAGCTTTGGGGTTCAATCCTTCGACAATGCCCTGTTAAAGAGACTGGGACGTATTCATGATACGGACGATGTCTACCGCAGTGTGGAGAACGCCCGTGCTGCAGGCTTCGAGAATATCTCGATCGACCTGATGTTCGGCTTGCCGGACCAGACGATGGAGATCTTTCGGCAAACCCTGGACAAGGCATTTGCATTGGGGACGACGCACTTTTCAGCGTACAGCCTGAAGGTAGAGGAGAATACCCTGTTTCATACGCTTTACCAAAAGGACCAGTTGCCGCTGCCCTCGGAGGAGACCGAGCTTGAGATGTATCTCTTGCTGATCGAAGAGATGGAGAAGCAAGGATATCATCAGTATGAAATCAGCAATTTCGCCAAACCGGGCTGTGAAAGCAAGCATAATAAAACCTATTGGCTCAATAACGAATATGATGGTCTGGGAGCGGGGGCTCACGGCTATGTGAATGGCAGAAGACACGTCAATGCCGGACCGTTGCCGATTTATTTGCAGATGTGCAAGGAAGGACTGCCGCGAGTCGATGAATTCGAAGTGCCGCGAGAAGATGCGATGGAAGAGCAAATGATTTTGGGATTGCGACTGAGTGAAGGAGTAGACCTTGGCAGGTTTGCAAAACGATTCGGCGCTGATGCCAGGGAGGTCTTCGGTGAGGTTATCCGAGAGGAGATCGAAAAAGGCATGCTGGAGGAAAAGGACGGATTTCTTCGCCTGACTCGGAAGGGGTTGCCGCTGGGCAATGAGGTCTTTGCCCGTTTTTTACGGTGATCACTGTCGAGATTTGCAAATGAACTCCAGGAAGTCCGTTGACAAATCCTTCTACTATTGATAATTTAGTATGTAGATTTAGCACTCGATCGCAATGAGTGCTAACAACGGGGAGGCGAAGTGATCTTATGTTATCTGACCGTCAAAGACTGATCTTGAACGCGATTGTCGATAATTACATTCATTCTGCCGAACCAGTTGGCTCCCGCACGATTTCCAAACGGGAAGACATCGGATATTCATCGGCTACGATTCGCAACGAAATGTCTGACCTGGAAGAGCTGGGGTATCTCGAACAGCCGCATACCTCGGCAGGGCGTGTCCCTTCTACAAAGGGATACCGGTTTTATGTCGATAACCTGATTCAGCCTCATCTTTTGAACGAGCAGGATTTGGTTAAACTAAAACAGTTATTTGCCGAGCGAATTCTTCACGCTGAGCAAGTCGTGGAGTACACGGCCCAGATTTTGACGCAACTCACCAACTATACGGCGATTGTTCTGGGACCCGAGATTTTTGATCATCGTTTGAGAAATGTGCAGATCGTTCCCTTGAACGAGACACAGGCTGTGGCGATCATCGTCACCCACACCGGACGGGTAGAAAACAAACTGATTGATTTGCCGGATGGCATCGGGGCAAGCGAGATTGAAAGACTTGTCAACTTGCTGAATCATCGACTGACGGACGTGCCGCTCTGGCAATTGCGTCAGCGCTTGTACCAGGAGATCTCTGGGGAGATGAGACGCCATGCCGAGCAATATGAGGAAATGCTCCAACTCCTTGATCAATCCTTCCAACAGGAAGAAACCGATCGTGTCTACCTGAGCGGTGCGACCAAGATCATGAACCAGCCTGAATTCCGGGATGTCGACAAAGTGAAGGATATTCTGGAATTACTGGAGCAGCACGACCAGTTGCTTCATATGTTGGGCATGCCAGCGAATGGACTGACAGTACGTATCGGTCAAGAAAATCAGCTAGACGCGATAAAGCAATGCAGTATTATCACCGCATCGTATTCTCTTGGCGGCAAGCCGGTGGGAATGGTGGGAATTCTAGGGCCGACCCGGATGGAGTACAGCAGAGTCATCACTGTGCTCAATCATCTGGCAGAGGGGCTGTCGCGCATGCTGACCTCGCAGTTTGAAAAATAAAGCAAGGTACGAGTGAATGGCTGCCGGTCATTCGTGATCGGAGGAGCGACACAGGAGGTATTTCGAGTTGAGTGATGAGAAATGGACGAAGGAAATGACGGACGAAGAGGAGCAAACGGCAGAAGCAGCAGAACAGCCTGAAACTCCTGAGACAGATTGGGAGCAAGAAGCAGCCAAATGGAAGGCACAGGCTGAAGAAAATCAAAATAAAATGCTGCGTGCGATGGCTGACATGGATAACCTCAGAAGACGCGTTCGCAAGGAGCAGGAAGATTTGGCGAAGTACGCTTCGCTCAAAATCGTCGAAGAACTGCTGCCTGTGCTCGATAATTTCGAGCGTGCGCTGGCTGCTGATCGCGAATCCATGACAGTAGAATCCCTGTTGACTGGTGTGGACATGGTATACCGCCAGATGGTTCAAATCTTCGAAAAAGAAGGCTTGCAAGCAATCGAGGCGAAAGGCCAGACTTTTGACCCGCATATTCATCAAGCTGTGATGCAGACGCAAGACCCTGATTTTGATTCGGGCGTCGTCGTCGAGGAGCTGCAGAAGGGCTATCAGTTCAAGGACAGAGTAATTCGGCCATCCATGGTCAAAGTGAACGAGTAGCATCAGGCATTCTTAAAACATTCCCAGATGTGAAGTGTTAGGAGGAACAGATTGTATGAGTCGCGTAATTGGTATTGACTTGGGAACAACAAACTCTTGTGTAGCGGTAATGGAAGGCGGAGAGCCTGTCGTCATCGCCAATGCAGAAGGTAACCGCACGACACCATCCGTCGTCGCGTATAAAAATGGAGAGCGTATCGTCGGGGAAGCGGCGAAGCGCCAAGCTATTACTAACCCTGACAACACCGTCATGTCGGTCAAACGACATATGGGTACCAACCACAAGGAAATCATGGAAAGCAAAGAATACACGCCTGAACAAGTTTCTGCCATGATCCTGCAGAAGCTGAAAGCTGATGCGGAAAGCTACCTGGGCGAAACAGTGACGCAAGCGGTTATTACCGTTCCAGCTTACTTCAATGACAGCCAGCGTCAAGCGACCAAAGACGCAGGAAAAATCGCTGGTCTGGAAGTGTTGCGAATTGTGAACGAGCCAACTGCGGCTGCACTTGCTTACGGAATGGAAAAATCCGAAGATCAGACCGTTCTCGTATTTGACCTGGGTGGTGGTACGTTTGACGTATCGATCCTGGAATTGTCCGAAGGCTTCTTTGAAGTAAAAGCAACATCTGGCGACAACAAGCTGGGTGGCGATGACTTTGACCAAGTGATTATGGATTACCTGGTCAGCGAATTCAAAAAAGAGCATGGCATCGATCTGTCCAAAGACCGCATGGCTCAACAGCGTTTGAAAGATGCAGCGGAAAAGGCGAAAAAAGACCTTTCCGGCGTGTTGACCACAACCATCTCTCTGCCATTCATTACAGCGGATGCTTCTGGTCCTAAACACTTGGAGATCAACCTGACTCGTGCCAAATTCGAAGAGTTGTCCGCCAACCTCGTAGAGCGTACGATGGGACCAACCCGTCAAGCTTTGCAAGATGCCGGACTTACTCCGAACGAGATTGATCGCGTCGTACTCGTCGGCGGTTCCACTCGGATTCCAGCTGTACAAGAAGCGATCAAGAAATTTACCGGCAAAGAACCGCACAAAGGAGTTAACCCGGATGAGGTTGTAGCCCTGGGTGCTGCTGTGCAAGCTGGTGTACTTACCGGTGATGTCAAAGACGTCGTACTCCTGGACGTAACGCCTCTCTCCCTGGGGATTGAGACATTGGGCGGCGTATTCACCAAACTGATCGACCGCAACACGACTATTCCTACCAGCAAGTCTCAAGTCTTCTCTACTGCGGCAGACAACCAGACTTCTGTAGAAATTCACGTCCTGCAAGGTGAGCGTCAGATGGCTGCCGACAATAAAACGCTGGGACGCTTCAACCTGACGGACATCCCGCCTGCGCCGCGTGGTATCCCACAAATCGAAGTATCCTTTGATATTGACGCCAACGGGATCGTGAATGTGCGTGCAAAAGATTTGGGTACAGGCAAGGAACAACGCATTACGATCACGTCCAACACGGGCTTGAGTGATGAAGACATCGAGCGCATGGTAAAAGAAGCAGAACTGAACGCGGAAGCAGATAAAAAGCGCAAGGAAGAAGTAGAAGTGCGCAATGAAGCAGACCAGCTCGTCTTCACAACCGAAAAGACACTGAAAGAAGTGGAAGGCAAGGTTGACCAATCGCAGATCGATTCGGCCAACGCAGCCAAGGATAAAGTGAAAAAAGCGCTGGAAGGCGGAAACATCGAGGAAATCAAATCTGCCAAAGATGAACTTTCCGCGATTGTTCAACAAATTTCCATGAAGCTGTATGAACAGGCAGCTCAAGCTGCTCAAGCGCAGGGCGGAGCTGGAGCAGGTGCAGAAGGGGAAACGAAGAAAGACAACGTGGTTGATGCCGACTACGAAGTGGTAGACGACAAAAAATAGTCACGTTGGCACATTCTTCACCATGTGACCCACTTAGAAGTCAAAGTCACGCGTTGTGACTTTGACTTTTTTTCAAGTCTGTCACATGCTATGATAACAGTTGACTGTCATGGGAGTGATGTAGGAGATGAAGCGTGATTACTACGAGGTGTTGGGCGTAGCCAAGGATGCGAGCTCGGACGAGATCAAGAAGGCGTATCGACGCTTGGCGCGTCAGTATCACCCGGATGTTAATAAAGAAGCGGATGCAGAAGAGAAGTTTAAAGAAGTAAAGGAAGCCTATGATGTGCTCTCCGAACCGCAAAAGCGGGCGCAATATGACCGTTTTGGCCATCAGGATCCGAATCAGGGCTTTGGCGGCGGCGGTTTTGACGCATCAGGAATGGGTGGCTTTGGCGATATTTTTGATATGTTTTTCGGCGGCGGCGCGAGAAGAAATCCCAATGCGCCACGGAAAGGTGCCGATTTACAATTTGGCTTGAGCATCGAATTTACGGATGCGGTGTTCGGTAAGGAAACAGACGTAGAAATCCCGAAAGAGGCGGAGTGCGATACTTGTCACGGTTCGGGTGCCAAGCCTGGCACAGGAGTAGAGACATGTAAGACATGTAGCGGTACGGGACAGCAGGAAGTCGCCGCAAATACGCCATTTGGCCGGATTGTAAATCGTCGCGTTTGTACCACATGTGAAGGAAAAGGGAAAGTCTTCAAGGAAAAATGCTCCTCCTGCCGCGGCAGCGGTCGGGTCAAGGTGCGCCGCAAGATTCACCTCAACATTCCTGCTGGTGTGGACGATGGCGCCCAGCTTCGCGTCTCAGGCGAGGGAGAACCGGGAGCAAACGGAGGACCGCCGGGAGACCTGTATGTGGTATTGCGTGTCAAGCAGCATGAGTTTTTTGAGCGAGAAGGCAATGACATCTACTGTGAAGTGCCAT
>DASQMM010000088.1:0-2004 GCA_035645495.1 Brevibacillus sp.
AGCTCCGTAAGGTTTGCGCATGTTACCATCCTATGGTACTATGAAAAAGACATATTTGGTAAAGAAGGCTTCGGCAGAAGCTTTTCTTGTTTTTCCATGTTCCCTTTATGGACTACAGTACATAGCAGGTGAGAAGGTATGAATATTGCCATTGATGGACCAGCGGGAGCGGGAAAAAGCACGGTGGCGAAAATGGTGGCCGGCAAACTGGACTACCTGTACATCGACACAGGATCCATGTACCGCGCCTTGGCGTGGGCGGTCCTTGATCAAGGCTTGCCGATTGAAAACGAATCAGTCGTTTCAAAGCTTTTGGAAGAAAATGACATTCGTTTGCGTCGTGTGCAAGGTGAACAGCATGTCTATTGGAACGATACGGATGTAACAGAATGGATTCGTACGCCAAATGTTAGTCAATACGCCTCCGTTGTAGCTAGTTATTCCTCCGTGCGCGAGCAAATGCTGATCCTCCAGCGCAACCTCACCGTCCAGGGAAAGGTCGTGATGGACGGTCGTGACATCGGGACGCATGTGTTGCCAGATGCTGAGGTGAAAATTTTCCTAACCGCTTCGATTCAAGAGCGGGCATTGAGAAGATGGAAAGAGCTGCGCGATAAAGGGTTCGATCCGGATCTGGCCGAAATGGAGCAAGAGATTGCCGAGCGAGATCAACGAGACATGAACAGAGAGGTGGCCCCGTTGCGTCAGGCGAAGGATGCCGTCCTCGTCGACACGACAGGCATGACAATTGCTCAGGTGGCGGAACGTATTCTGGAAATCTGCGAGCGAGTGGGAGAGTCGAGCCAGTGAGTTATTATCGTCTATTCCGAGGCTTTTTCCGCACGATATTTTCGCTTGTCTTCCGTTGGCAAGTGATCGGGCGTGAACATATACCTAAGGAAGGCCCAGTGATCCTTTGTGCCAACCATATCTCGCTTTGGGACCCTCCTCTCCTGGGTTCCGGGATTGAACGGCAGGTCTTTTTCATGGCGAAGGAAGAGCTTTTTCGGATCCCTGTCCTTTCCTTTTTGATCACAAAGTTTGGGGCATTTCCTGTCAAACGTGGAGCAGGGGATCGAGCAGCGATTCGCTCCACTTTAAAATTGTTGGAAGAAGGAAAAATATTGGGAATTTTTCCAGAAGGCACACGAAGCAAAACAGGAGAGGTCGGTGCCGGGATGCCTGGTGTGGCAATGTTTGCCCTGAGATCACAGGCAGCGATAGTGCCCGTTGCGATCATTGGCCCGTATCGCCCGTTTCGGCCAATCAAGATCGTCTATGGCAAACCGATTGACCTGACTTCCTTGCGTGAGGCCAAAGCAGGTTCTGATACGCTGAAGGAAACGACGGATCTGATCATGGCAGAGATCCGCTCTCTTCATGAGCAGCATCGTTCCAAGGTCTCGGTATAGAATCTCCAAAGGGAAGAATACTACCTATACTGGAATGAAATGGCTTCGTCAGCTAACTGAGCTGCCTTCAAAGGCGCCAGTTAAAAATATACATGCTCCCGCTTCTTGCAAGATGGTAGGAGAATTCCGCCACTAACAGACAGTTGGGGACTGGATGGTATGAAGGAGGTCTTTATGATGATGGAAGAAACGAATGTTAGCCTAACGGATGCAAACGTAATTTCCGTAGGAGATGTCGTAAAAGCGACAGTGACAAAAGTAGAGGACAAACAAGCGCTTGTAGATGTAGGTTACAAATATGACGGTTTGATCCCGATCAGCGAGCTATCCCCGCTGCACGTGGAAAAGGTTGCCGATGAAGTTGCGGTCGGAGACACATTTGAGGTAAAAGTCATCAAGCTTAATGATGATAAAGAAGAACTCGTTGTTTCCAAGAAGGCTGTAGCAATGGAATCCGCTTGGTCAGACCTGGAACAAAAAATGCAAAATGGTGAAGTGATCCATGCGGTCGTGAAAGAAATTGTAAAAGGCGGCCTCGTTGTCGATGTGGGTGTACGTGGATTTATCCCGGCTTCCATGGTAGAACGCCACT
>DASQMM010000089.1:0-11243 GCA_035645495.1 Brevibacillus sp.
GTACCGGGCAAAAAGCGTACTTTCTTTTCTATTACCGGGGGGATCGCAGACAATATCTCGTCCTGCTCGACGAGGGGCTGGAAGAAACCCGTGAATTCAGCGTACAGTTCTTCTTCCGTCACCCCGGGATAGCATTGAATCCAGACATCAAAAGAGCAACTGCTCGGCACCCGATCCCCGAGTTCGAGGTTGACGTCTCCTGCCCGCAGAACCTGAACCAGTGTCGGCAGCTCTGGATTGTTCATATAGAGAGGATGAACGTTGGCGTGTTTGTTGCGCCACTCATGATACTGTCGAACGATCTCTAGAAATCGGGCGGCAGCGAAGATCGGGTTGACCGTTTTCTCTCCGCTGTAAGAACGGCCTGGCCTGCCTTGAAATGTGATCCGAAAATAGCTCCCACCTTGTGCGGCTGGGCAGATGGCTAAATTGGAAGGTTCTGGGATAATAGCGGCATCTGCCCGGTATCCTCTCAACCGGCAGGCTAGCGTTCCGTTTGCACCGCCGTATTCCTCGTCTACCACAGATTCGATGATCACGTCGCCTTTGATACGATAATTCAGATCCCTCAAACACTTCACAGCTGTCATGGCGGCAACCATTCCACTTTTCATATCAAGAATCCCCAGACCATATTGGACATCGCCCACAACCTCACCGGCGTAGGGATCTTGCGTCCAGGTGTCAGATCCTTTTGGTACGGTATCCATATGCCCGGAAAAAAGCAGAGACTTCCCTTCGCCACTTCCCTTTAATACGCCAACTACGTTGGGGCGATTCTGATAATTTCTCCCGTCGTCTAAAAAGGCTTCATGCATCTTTAAATCAGGAACATCCGTAGGAAGAAAAACGTCAGTCTGGAACCCCAACTGCTGAAGTTGACGGTTGATTTCCAGTTGCACCAGCAGTTCGCTACCGTAAGGGTATTGGTTTTCGCTGGGAATGCCGACCAATCGTTTATTCGTGTCCAGAATCGATTCACGATGGACACCTATCCAGTTTCTTATCTCCTCTACCGCCATGAGAAAAACCTCCTTTTTTCGCCTGGCACCGATTCGTTATCGCAATATTCTGATGATGATACTAACATTGTTTTTGGGGGTTGGCAATCTTTTTATGACCGATATTCAAAGCAAAACAAAATGAATCAAAAACAAAATGTTGAAATATATTTTTGATATGTTATTATTTTCTTTAATATCGGAAAAGTCAGAAATTTCAAAAAGGAGTGTTCACCTATGAATCAGGAGCGGATCATGTCCGCCCGTCAGTTGGTAAAGCAATTTGATGGAACGACAGTTCTACATAGCCTTGACCTGGAACTGCGACCGGGAGAAATTCACGCATTGGTCGGGGAGAACGGCGCGGGAAAATCAACGGTGATCAAAATCCTTTCGGGTGTTTACCAGCCAGATGGAGGGTTTGTCGAGTTCAACGGGCAGCCTGTCAAAATAACCGATCCATCCGTAGCGCATAAACTAGGGGTTTTTACGGTTCATCAAGAACCTGCGATGATGCCGCAGTTATCGGTAGCGGAAAATATCTTTATGGGTTTTCATCCGTACAAGAAGCTCGGTATCAGATGGATGGATCGAAAAGAGATGTATCGTCAGGCTCAGAATTTGTTTGAACAGCTTGGGGTTTCTCTTGATAGCAAGCAGAAAGCTTTTCAGCTTAGCATTGCTCAGCAGCAGATGGTAGAGATTGCAAAAGCACTTGTCCATCAAGTAAGGGTCCTGATTCTGGATGAACCAACGGCAACCCTGTCTGCCCATGAAACAGAGGTTTTGTTCCGAATTGTGAAGCAACTGAGAGATGCCGGTACCGCTGTTCTGTTTGTTTCCCACCGACTGGAGGAAGTGTTTTCTTTAACTTCTAGGATAACGGTCATGCGAGACGGGGCAAAAGTAGGTACCTATCAAACAACGGAATTAACGGAAAAGCAGTTAGTTAGCTTGATGGTAGGCCGAGAGATTGAGTTGTCCAGATTTCGCAGTCAGCAGATTGAGCGTACAAATCCTTTGCTTTCCATAACAGGCCTCTCCAAAAACAATAGATTTTCAAACATCTCCTTCGACTTATACCCCGGGGAGATTCTCGGGTTATCTGGCCTAGTCGGTTCTGGCCGTACCTACGTGGCTGAGGCTATATTCGGCATTCATCCGGCTGACAGTGGGCACATCCGAATTAACGGGCTGAATGTCCAGATCGGCAGCGTAAGTCAGGCGATTAAACATGGCATTGTTTACGTTCCGGAAGATCGTCACCGTCACGGAGTAGCTTTGGAAATGAATATCTTCTCCAATATCAGCGTGCCAAGCCTCAAGCAGCTATCCCGTTATGGAGTGATTCAAAAGGCAGAGGAAAGCAGCCTTGCGCAGCAGATGATGGAGAGGGTTCGGATACGAGCTTCTTCTATTCGTCAGAAAGTGGGCGAGTTGTCTGGCGGCAATCAACAAAAGGTCGTATTCAGCAAATGGATTTCATGCAGCCCCCGAATCGTTTTGTTAGATGAGCCAACCCGGGGAGTAGATATAGGCGCCAAAAAAGAGATTCATCGCATGATACATCAGCTTGCCGAAGAGGGGGCAGCCATTCTGCTCATTTCTTCAGATCTCCCCGAGGTGCTCAGCTTGGCTGATCGGGTTATGGTCATGAGAGAAGGAAAAATGGTTGCAGAAGTGGCCCAAGAGGAGATAAGCGAGGAGATCATAGCTTCTCATGCCGCAGGTGTCCGCGTGTAATTTGATGACATCAATCAGAGGAAGTGATGAAATATGCTTTGGAAAATCGGAAATAACCGGGAACTTTCTCTTTTCTTGTTTATCTGCCTGCTCTTATTCGTTTTTGCTGTAACGACACCCTCCATGTTGGCACCAGGCAATGTGGTGGACCTTTTACATAACACGGTCGTCATCTGTATTCTCACCCTCGGAGCTATTATCGTCATCATCGCGAGGGGAATCGATTTATCCATAGGTGCGATCATGGGCTTCGTTACGTTGCTGGTCGGAAAGCTTGCCATAGCTGGATGGCCATTATGGGCGATCATTTTGGCAGGCATGATGACGGGGATTATCGCCGGCTGTGTGAACGGGGCTCTTGTCACACTAACCAAGCTTCCTCCCATTATCGCAACTTTGGGAACGCTGAGCATCTATTCAGGGGCGATGTATATGGTGACAGAGGGCCAGTGGGTGACGAATCTTCCCGATTCCCTGTTGGTTCTGGGAAGTTTTCAAATCTTTGGGGTTATACCAGGCCGAATGGCCATTATGGCGCTGATCTTAATCGGGACGATTTTATTCTTACAGGTAAGCGTAAAAGGCCGTCACATCTATGCTGTAGGGAACAATCCGATTGCAACGCGGCTGGCTGGGATCAAAGAAAAGCGAGTTGTATTCCAAACGTACGTGATTGCCGGTTTGTTATCGGCTATTTCCGGTATTCTCTATATTTCCTATACCGGATTTTCTACGCCAACCACGGGAATTGACATGCAGCTAAAGGCAATAGCGGCTGCTGTAATCGGAGGAGCGAGTGTGTTTGGCGGAAGAGGAACGCCGTTCGGGGGGTTATTGGGCTCCTTTCTGCTTGTTATCATCGCGTCTAGTTTGGTGTATTATCATCTGCCGGCGATTTGGAATCAAGCGGCGGAAGGGGCGATTATCCTGATTGCTGTGATTGTCGATTCGATACTGGCCAAGCAAAGCAGCAGGAAAGCAGAGGTGGTATGACATGGTGCGAAAGTGGCTATCCAACTGGACGCTTATGGCTCTATCGGTTTTTCTACTGGAAATGATCTTCTTTTCGATCTTCACTCCTCACTTCCTCTCCTTCGATAATATGTCTACCATGCTAACGAACTTTCTGGTGATTGGCATTATGGCCGTGTCCATGACGTTTGTGATTATTTCGGGCGGTATCGATTTATCTGTAGGTTCGATCATGAGTTTGTGCGGTGTCATCATGGGGTTGATCTGGCAAGCGGGGGTGAATATATGGCTGGCAGGACTTCTTGCCATAGCGGTAGGAGGGATGGCTGGCTTTATCAATGGGCTATTGATTGTCCGAACGGGTATTCAACCGCTGATCGCCACTCTCGCTACCTTGTTTATTTACTCCAGCTTGGCTTTAGTGATTGGGGGAGAGAATTCCATCTCCGGTTTTCCCGAAGAGTTTTTGGTTCTTGGCGTAGGCCGTCTTTTCGGTATCATCCCGCTGCAGTTGTTGATTTTTGCTGTTATTGCCCTGTTCTTCGGTTTTTTGTTGCAAAAAACGGTTTACGGGCATCTTATTACATTTATTGGGAATAATGAAGCGTCTGCCTTTTATTCCGGAGTGCCAGTGAATGCGATCAAAATTTGGACGTACATCTGTTCAGGTCTTACAGCGGGTTTAAGTGCGGTCATTCTGGGATCGTATTTTGCTTCTGTTAGGGGCGATATGGGATATCAATATGAGTTCTTGGTGATTACAGCATGTCTGGTCGGTGGTGTGAACGTGTTCGGAGGGGCTGGCACCATTAGTGGGGTTGTGATTGGAACGTTCATTCTCGGTATGCTGGGCCAAGGTCTAAACATGCTAAACATCTCGTCGGTGGAGCAAAAAATCATAACTGGAGTGATTCTGCTGTTAGCGGTAGCCATTCAGCAGATAGATGTGTACATCTCCCGCCAACGTCGCACAGCCTCGCCAATTGGAAAGGAGGTGAAGTCCGAGAGCAGCGCGGAAAAAGATCGGGTTACGGGGTGAGTCGTTAGACAGAGGAGTGTTGTGAAAATGAACGAAAAGGAGCAAATGACTATGACTAAAATAGAAATTCCTTCTTCAGAATTTACAGCTAGAGTGAACCGACTGCGAAAGCTCATGTCTGAGCGGCAACTCGATGCATGTTTTGTCTACGGCGATGAGTACCGCAGGGAAAATTTACGTTATATAAGCAATTATTGGCCGCTATTTGAAAGAGGAGCGGCGATCATTCCCAGCCAAGGAGAGCCAATTGTACTTGCTGCACCAGAAGGGGAGATGGTTTGCCGTGAGATGAGTGCATGGCCAGATATCCGGGTGATTCCCGATTTTGCTTGTGTGACGGTTCCGGACGAAATAGATTACCCTCAAGCGAATTATACGAATTTTCTATCAATTTTTCAGGAATTGAAAGAAAGGCTCAGCCTGAAGCGCATTGGTATTGTCGGACTAGACGCGATGTCGACGAACGTATGGACTGCTATCAAGAACAATCTGGAGAATATAGAAATCGTGAATGCAAACGATCTGTTGTTTTCTTTACGGATGGTAAAAACGGAACATGAGATCAATTGTTTACGGGAAGCAGCCAGGATGGCGGACGAAGGATACAAGGCTCTGCTGAAAGAGGCGGCGGTAGGGAAAACAGAACTGCAGCTAGCGGCGGCAGCCAATCAGGCAGCGATGCGGGCAGGCGCTGAGTTCATTCCGTTCTGCATTGTGTCCAGCGGAAAACGTGTAGACACCATCATCGGAAGAGCGACACAGAAGGTGATCGAGAATGGTGATATGGTGATGGCGGCGTTGGCTGTGCAGTATGAAGGGTATGTGGCGACGATTGGTTTTCCCTTTGTGGTCGGAGAGATTTCCGAGGGGCAAAAGGCATTGATCGATTTGTTGATCGAAGCCGAAGAAATTGCACTTTCACGACTGCAAGCGGGTGCCAAACAAGGGTGGCTCGTATCGGGAGTCAAGGAGTACTTCAACGCAAAAGCAGTAAGCCAATACGACCTCTATCCGCCGTTGCACGGATGTGGGGTTGCGGAAGCCGAATCTCCTTACCCCAATGAACAATCTACCGACACGTTTGCTGTTGCTATGACGGTAAACACGGATATTAGCTTGTTTGGCCATCCAGACGGTTCCAACCGAATTGAAGAAGGGCTGATTGTGACCGAAGAAGGATATGAAGCGATGTCTCCGTTGGTACGGGAGTTATGCAGACAGTGGAAAGAGACAGGGAAGATCAGCGTGTAATTCCAAACAAAAGGGAGGTTTACAGGATGAAAAAGAGATCGCTGCTCTTACTTGCTCTCCTCTTGGCTTTTTCAACCTTGCTTGCTGGATGTAATGTAGTAACGACACCTGCTACTGAAAACAAGGACTCGGGTGCGAATTCCAACTCCTCTGTCGACAATTCGCAAGACAAAGCAGACCAAAATATCAAAGTCGTTATGATGCCCAAGGCAATTGGAAATTCGTACTTTGCCGCTGCCCATGAGGGAGCAAAAACGGCTGCCGCAGACATCAAGATCGATCTTACATATAATGGACCCACTACGCTGAATGCCTCGCAGCAGGTCTCGATGATTAACGGGTACGTTTCTCAAGGGTACAACGTATTGGCTGTCTCGGCTGCCGATCCCACGTCGCTCGTTCCTGCTCTAAAAGCAGCAAAACAGAAAGGGATAAAGGTTGTAACCTGGGATTCCGATGTTGAGCCGTCTGCCAGAGATTTCTTCGTCAATCAAGCGACCTCCGAAGGGATTGGTACGACACTGGTCAAATTAGTGGCGGAAAAGTTTAACGCTCCCGTCGATGTAGCGATTCTTTCTTCCACACCGTCCGATCCCAACCAGATTGACTGGATAAATTCGATGAAAAAAGCCATTGATGAGAAGTACCAAAACGTAAACATCGTGACCACGCAGTATGATAACGGTCAGCCAGATCAAGCGCTGAAAGTCGCTGGCGATCTGATCAAAGCGTATCCGAATGTGAAAGCCATTATCGCGCCTGAATCAATCGCTTTGCCGGGTGCTGCCGAGGCTGTTGAGAAGGCGGGCAAAAAGGGTGAAATCTATGTAACGGGTTTGGCTAATTCGGCAGTGATGAAAAAATATGTTCACAATGACACCGTTGAGCACTTCGTCCTTTGGGATGTGACTGATCTGGGTAAATTGACCATGCATGTCAGCAGAGCCGCTGCCGATGGCACCATATCAGAGAATGGTACGTATAAAGTGGAGGGATTGGGTGAATTCGAAGTGAAGGATGGGATCGTTTTGCTAGGTTTGCCAAAAGTATTCGATAAGTCGAACATCGATCAATTTGACTATTAAGGAAGGAATTCGGAGGCCACCAGCCATACCTTTGCTGCTGGAGGGCCTCCCTTTCACGATCGAGTATGGAATCCGGGTAAACTCTGTGCTTCCCGATGCAGTCCTGCAAGGCCCTGCGTTTTATCTAGCCGACGGTAACCACCCTCCTTGCAACAAAGGAGGTTTTTTACCATTCCCATTTGCTTTCCTTCAAACCCATTTTTTCCGCGATGGCATAGGCAATCGGTTGTTTGATGGGTTGAAGGGAGTCTGTGGTACAACCTGATTCTGGCTGATAGTTCAAGTCTTGCGCTTTTTTGAGATCAGCTTCAGACAGGTTGTTCGTCTTTTGCGCCTGCTCATAACAGGGAGGCGAAATATACGTTTGGTGCGTATTTTCCAAAATGATTCGGGTGCTTGCCGGGGGAGCAGTCTCCACTTCGATCGTAAATGCGCCTACGAGTATGATTCCAATACATAGAACAAGAAGGATGATTCGTTTCATATGATCAACTCCAGCTAAAAAAAGAATCGTTGCTTCATTTTAGCACTTCATTTTCCTGTTTATCATGGCTAACTATGACTAATTTGTGCCTGTCAGAGTGTTCAGCGTGGACTTTCGAGCCAAAGCTTTTCCCTATGAAAGGGCTAAAATGACTGTCGTGAACATATAGATTAAATATAAGAAGATGATGCACGAAAAAAAGATACTGAAAATAGATAGAATGTAAGATTTAATCCTTGTTTTTGTTGACAGTATGTAAGATTCAGAATGTTTCATTTTTTCATATATTTACAGATATGATAGAAAAATAGATGCACTCAGGGGGGATTAACGTGAGGCGTAAGAAGTTGAATATCGTTCTTGCCTCGTTCTTGCTGGCTACCATGGCACTGGCAGGCTGTAACTCGCAAGGTTCGGCTCCAGCCCAAAACACGAATACCCAAGCCTCTGGAGGTAGTACGGAAACATCGTCTGGGGGTGGGGAAAAGATTTTGATCGCCACCCAAAGCCCGCTTTCCGGTTCTCAATCCGCGATTGGGGATGCGATCAAGACGGGGGCAGGCTTTGCGATCGAACTGCGAAAAGAAGAGTTCAAGAAGCTTGGCTTTGACCTGCAGTTATTCCCTCAGGATGACCAGGCCGACCCGAAAATGGGCGTTTCCAACGCGGAAATGCTCGTAGCCAACCCGGATGTATTGGGCGTAGTCGGTCATTTTAACACAGGCGTCGCGATCCCCTCCTCGGTAAAGTATGAGTCCGGCAGTCTGGTGATGGTCTCACCGGCAAACAGCGGAGTCACATTGACAGAAGAAGGCAAAAAGACGGTTCACCGAATCTGTGCGCGGGATGATGCGCAAGGACCAAAAGGGGCCAAATACGCGAAAGAGGAGCTCGGCGTGACATCCGTTTTCCTGATCCACGACAAGACCGCCTACGGTCAAGGGCTGGTTGATCAGGTGAAGGCGCAGTTTGAAAAAGACGGCGTCAAGGTGTTGGGCTATGAAGGAGTAAACCAGGGGGAGAAGGATTACAACTTCGTCGTCAATACGGCTGTTGCCAGCAACCCTGACCTGATCTATTTCGGCGGCATTTATCCGGAAGCAGGCATTATCATCAAGCAGGCGAAGGAAAAAGGCTACCAGGGCAAATTCATGGGCGGGGACGGCATCGATTCCCCTGACCTGCTGAAAATTGCCGGAGATGCCGCGGTAGGGGTCTATCTGACTGCCTTGGCAGGAGATGCCAAACAGACGGAAGAAGGCCGCAAGTGGGCGGAGGAGTATGAAAAGGTGATGGGCAAAAAGCCGGGAACCTATTCCGACTACGCATTTGAATCCGCCAATGTGATCCTCAACGGAATCGTGGCTGCCACCCAGGCAAACGGCGGGAAAAAGCCGACTCGTGAGCAGATTTTGGAACAAGTCCACAATACAAAAGAGTACCAGGGCAAATTCGTAAAAGTCACCTTTGATGAAAAAGGGGACAATAAATACGCAGACGTCTTTGTATACAAGTTTGAAAAAGAAGGCACGTCCTTTATCGGAAAAGCGGAATAACCGCAGCAACCACAATAAACCGATGCCCATGAGAGCATCGGTTTTTTTGTGCTGTTCAAGTAAATCAGGAATCCTGACCGTCAAAACTTCTTTCATGTCAGGTGCAAGAGTGATAAGGAAGGATTGCCTGACATGGGAAAGGAATAGAGTGAACATTCTGGTTATAAAAGGAGGGGAGAGTGATTCCGATGGTTCATTCAGCACTACGGCATTTTTTTGAAGAATTACCTGTATTTCCGTTTCCTTATGTTTGTTTGTATACCGAAGAACGGTCTCTCGTGGCGTGGAAAGTGCGCCATGATTTGCTGCAGCAGGACATCAAGGAGCGTCTGGAGGAGATCGAACAGGCGATTTCCAAGCGGGACAGCGCTATATCACCGTACCTCTACGCGGAACAGATGGAACTGGACGGTGAACGCTTTTGGCTGGTCATTCATACGGGGGGAGAAGCGAGCATCGATTTCCGGCATTGGCATCTGGTCTCGGTCTTGATCAGCACGCAATGGAAGGAAAAAAAGCTGGCGGCCGAAATGATGCTCCATAATCACTACCAGAAGCAGATCGTCGAGACGATCTCGGAAGGCTTCATGGCGATCAACCGCAGCGGGGAAATCGTCTACGTCAACAAACAAGGAGCTGACATTCTGGGAATTACGCTGGGCGATACGATTGGCAAGCATCTATGCGACATCGTGGACTTCCAACCAGAGGTATTGTCTGTCCTGGAAACAGGGAAGGGGTGGGTCAATAAAGAGTTCTTTATCACCATGCCCAAAAAGGGAAAGCTGCACCTGATGAAATCTGCAATCCCCGTCTTTGATGAAATGGGCAAAATCATTGGCGTAATCGATACCTTTCGCGAGATCAAAGCGATTCGCAATCTGGTCACCAACATGGTGGGAGCCAAAGCCTTTTTCACCTTTGACGATATCATTACTCATTCCGCAAACGTGCAAGAGCTGATCCGGCAATCGAGATGGGCGGCCCGGGAGGATACCAACATCCTGATCGAGGGGGAGAGCGGTACAGGAAAAGAACTGTTTGCCCACGCCATTCACAATGACAGCAGGCGGGCAATCGGGCCGTTTGTCGTGATCGATTGCTCCTCCATCCCCCGTGAGCTGGTGGAAAGTGAATTGTTCGGCTATGTAGACGGGGCTTTCACCGGAGCGCGAAAAGGGGGACGGCCCGGCAAGTTTGAGCTGGCAAATGGCGGGACTGTTTTTCTCGACGAGATTGGCGAAATGCCGCTGGAGATACAGGCCAAATTGCTGCGCGTGCTGCAAAGCCGATATGTCGTGCGTGTAGGCGGATACGAGCCGATTCCGATTGACGTGAGAATTATCGCGGCGACCAACCGGAATCTGGAGGAAGAAGTGGCCAAGCGCAACTTCCGCCTCGACCTCTATTATCGTTTGAACGTGGTCAGTCTGAAGATTCCGGCCTTACGCGAAAGGGTGGAGGACATCTTGATGCTTGCGAATCATTTTATGCGCAAATTTGAGACAAGCAAGCCAGCTCCAGCCGCGCTCGCGCTATCCCCGGTCGTACAAGATGGCTTGCAGCGATATTCCTGGCCGGGCAATATTCGGGAGCTGGAAAACATGATTGCCCGCGCCTGCGTTTTCGCCAAAGGGGACATGCTCGGGCCGGAATTGTTTCCAGACAATCTGTTTGCCAGGGAAGCTCCCGTCCAACCCCCTCTGTATGAGCCTGTCCATAGTCTGGATGAGACGGAAAAGAATCAGATCAGATCGGTGCTGCTAGAGGCAGACGGCAATAAAAGCACGGCAGCCAAAATGCTGGGAATCTCCAGAAGCACGCTGTATCAAAAGATGAAACGCTACGGACTGACTGTATAGATTTCGTACACTGTCCGAAATTCGCACACTGCCACTGTACGTTTTTCGTACAAAATCCGCTGCTGTCTACTGCAACGGAGGATCAACCGACTTCACAAGCCTGTTCCTTCGATTGGCACGAAATGTGTAATGTGTAATCGATGAATGGATCATGCAAAAGGAGTGAGGGTTTTGGAAAAATTGATCATCACGGTGGCGCCGACAGGAGCAGTCACGACGCGCAGGGATACGCCGTACCTGCCAATCACCC
>DASQMM010000090.1:0-3576 GCA_035645495.1 Brevibacillus sp.
TCCTCCACGTTCCACCTATGGTATAATCAGGCTGTATGCTAGGGGGTAGTAGATCAATGTCGAATAACCAAAATTCTTCCTCTGAACCCAAGAAGAAAAAACGCCGACGAGGACGCCGTCGATTAGTCTGGGGCATCGTCCAAATCGTCTTTTTGCTCGGATTGATGGGAGCAGCACTCGCCGGGGGAATCGTGACAGGATATGTCGCAGCACTCGTCAAAGACGAGCCAGTCCGTACCAAGGAGGAATTGGAGCAGAAAATCTTTACCAACTATCTGACCGGCTTCGCCTATTACAACGACGGCTCTCTGATTGGTCAGCTTCGTGCAGAAGAGGGCGACCGACGCTTGGTAAAAAAAGCAGACGTTTCTCCCTATTTGATCAATGCCATTATCGCCACGGAGGACAAAGGCTTCTATCATCACAATGGTATAGCCGTTCAATCTACGTTGCGCGCCACCTACCAGGAGCTTACCCATCAGCCAGTCGTGACAGGCGGGAGCACCATTACCCAGCAGCTTGTCAAAAATACGATTCTCACGCATGAAGTCAGTCACGCTCGCAAGGCTCGGGAAATTTTTAACGCTTTGCGGATTGAGCAGATGTTTTCCAAGGATGAGATTCTGGAAGCTTACATGAATGAGATTTACTTGGGCAAAAACGCCAATGGCTCCAATATATACGGGGTCCAGGCTGCCGCCAAGGGTGTTTTTGGAAAAGATGTAAAAGAACTCGGACTTAGTGAAGCCTCCTATATGGCAGGCATGATTCAAAATCCTGGGGCATACTCTCCTTTTGGCACTGAGAGCTATGAACGCGGGAAAGAACGGCAAAAAATGGTACTCGATCGGATGCTTGAAAATGGCTACATAACACAAGATCAATACGATAACGCACTTGCCGCCGATCTGAAGGCCACACTCGCCAAACCGACACAGCAAGCCTACCGGGAAGTTCCCTTCCTGATGATGGAAATCGAGGAACGGGCTGCACGCCAGCTGGTAGATGCAGAGCTGAAAGAAAAAGGACGGGACAAGGCTTCCATCAGTCGCAATGAATATCGTCTTTTGATCGAAGAAAAACGTCGGGAAATCCTGCGCAACGGGTACAAGGTATACACCACGTTTGACAAAAATGTACATCGGATCATGCAGGCTGTCGCAGCAGATGCGAGCAACTTCGGGAAAAACCGCAGCTATACGATTCGCCGTTCCAATGGAAAGACGGAAAATATCGAAAACGCACTTGAAGAAGTCGGCGCGATGATGATTCACAATCGCACCGGAGCCATTCTTGGCATGATCGGCGGACGGGACTTTAACGTGGAGCAAACCAATCACGCTACTGCACCACGCCAGCCCGGTTCGGCGATGAAACCGCTCGCTGCTTATGCGCCAGCTTTTGAACTTGGCATTTTGCAGCCCGCCTCCCCGATCGACGACGCACCCGTGCTGTTGAAGGACGGACAGAAGGGCTACCATTTGCCGAAGAACTGGAACAACAAATGGCAGGGAATGATGAGCGCCCGGGAAGCCTTGCGCAACTCCTGGAACATCCCGGCGATCAAGGCGTATCAAAAAGTGGGCATCCCTACCGCTCTCGAGTACGTGAAGAAAATGGGCATCACTACGCTGGTTGACGCGGATAATTACGCGCAGACAGGAGTAATCGGCGGACTTACGTACGGAACCACTGTCGAGGAAATGACCAATGCATACGCCACGTTTGCCAACAACGGCTCCTTTATCGACGCGTATCTGATCGAGCGCATCGAGGACAGCCAGGGCAAGATCATTTTCCGCCACCAGGCACAGCCTGTACAGGTTTACAGCGAGCAGACCGCCTATCTGATCACGGATATGATGCGCTCCGTAGTCAATGCCGGAACCGGTACGCATGTCCGCAAATTTGTTCCGCGCAAGGTCGACATCGCCGGAAAGACGGGTACGACCAACAGCAGCAATGACCTGTGGTTTGTCGGCTACACGCCAGAGGTCTCGATGGGCGTATGGGTCGGCTTCGATGAGCCTTATCCGATGCCTGACGCCGACAAATACGTTCCGATGATCGTCTGGGGAAAAGTCATGAAAGAAGTCATCGAAGCACATCCCGAGATCTCTGCGCCGGATGCTACGTTTAAAAAGCCGGAGGGAATCGTCAGTGCCACCGTCGACTCCAAATCAGGCAAACTTCCAAGCGAGCTGTCGAAGGAAGCTGGTCATGTGATCACGGATCTTTTCAACCGCCGCTTCGTACCGAAAGAAGTGGACGACTCCCATCAAAAGGCTCGCGTTATCACCTATAATGGTGAGCGCTACCTGGCGAAGGAAAGCACACCTGCTGACTTTGTAACAGAAGGAATCTTTTTTCGGTCACCTGATCCCCTTCCGACCAAGGAGCAGATCCAAGCAGCCAATTCCAAGGTTGCCATCCGCCCTCCGGATTGGGAGCAAAGGCTGCCTGATGCAGAAGATCCGCGGACAGAAGTGCCTGGGGCACCTGCCGCTCCAACAGGACTTGCAGCAACTCGCAACGGCGCTCAAGCCGTCCTGAACTGGAATTCCAACAAAGAAGCTGATCTGGTCGGATACCGCATCTACCGCGCAGATCCAGTAAGTGGCTTCACACACCTTGGCACGGTAAAAGATCCTGCCGTACTGACGTTTACTGATGAAAAAGCGCCAGGCGATTCGGCTTACTACGTCACATCCGTCGATTTGACAGGCCTGGAGTCAGAGCCATCTGCCATTGCAGCAGTCGGTTCCTCGTCTCACACCTGGCAATTGCCTCCGCAAAATGGTTCGAATGAAACGCCGATGGACGGTTTGGAGCCAGGTGATCTGCCCGATCCTATTCTGGGTCAGCCAGGTCAAGACAACTCATCTGGTTCCACGACGCCAGCCGCTTCACCGCCTAGCGCCCCCCAAAACCTGACGATCAGGGATACAGGCAACGGCTGGCATTTGCAGTGGAAGGCTAACAGGGCGGCGGAACAGGTCATCGCCTACAACGTCTACTTCAGTCCAGACCCAAGCAGCGGCTACCTCTTGCTCGGCACCGTGTCCGACACGAGCTTTACGCATGCTGCAGGCGTGGACAATCCGAATTACTACATCACAGCCGTAAACAGTTACGGGGAGTCCACATTTTCCAATACCGTGACAGGCAGATAAAAAAATACATTACATTCATGAATGAACAGAAGAGATGGTGAACCCGCCATCTCTTTCTTTCTACATATTGGAGGTGAACAGATGGAACACATCAAACGCTATCACGCTGCCAGGATGCAGGTGAACGGCAGGGATTTGCTCATCGAAGGCCCCATCTCAGGAGCCGATCTCGCAGCAATGTCGTTTGACGAAGGACTGAAAGCATTCCGTATCCCCGACATGCAGCATAAAGCCCTGATCGAGATAGCCGATCTCCCCGAAGGACGCATTATTGTGGCGCGAGAAGGAGATCACGTTCTGGGTTATGTGACCTTTCTCTATCCTGATCCGCTGGAGAGGTGGTCCCAGGCCAAGCTGCCGAATCTTTTGGAGCTAGGTGCGATTGAGATCAGTCAATCGGTAC
>DASQMM010000091.1:0-21746 GCA_035645495.1 Brevibacillus sp.
AGCTGGCATTGGGGCAGCTATATAAAAGGCAAAAGGATTTTTCCCAGGCACTTCATGTTTGGGAGTCCTGCATGCAAAGCGCCCGTTTTGTCCCGGAAGAGGTTTACATCGAGGCGGCCAAGCTGTGCGAGCATCAGTTCAAGGACTGGGAAAAAGCATTGTTTTACACCAAAAAAGCGTATGATCAATGGAAGCAGCGGGCCACTCTGTTGCGGCAAAAAACCAGAGCGGAGGCACAGGCTTACGAAAAGAGAATCGCGCGCCTGGAGGAAAAGCTGAGCGGAATTGCCGAGGAAGAGGATGGGATGGGGAGCCTGTTTTTTGACTAAGAGATCGAAATGTTCATATTGACGCTGTGACAGGCAAACCCGTACGGGAGGCAAACGAAACAGTTTATACGGGAGAGGAGAAATGATCGATGGACTCACTGATCATTGAACCAGGCAAAGGCATCGGAACCATCCAGCTGGGCATGACCAGGCAGGAGGTAGAAGCGTGCATCCAGGAATATACGGCGAAGTATAGGAAACCCAGCTATTCAAAAAACTATTTTGAACATGTATTCATGGTGAAATACGACGAGGATGAGCGGGTCCATTTCATCGAAATCCCGTCCAGCTTGAAAGACTTCTTTACTTGTTCTTTCAGAGGAATGGACGTATTCAATACCAAGGCAGAAGAGCTGGTGGCCAAAGTCGACGAGATCTCGCCCTACGACCGAGATGATTGGGAAGTGGGATACATGTACATGTTTCCTGCCCTTGGCCTCTCTTTTTGGAGACCGAATATTTTCAAGGAAGAGTTTTTGCAGGAGCAGTGGTTCCTCGAAATGCACCCCGATATTCAGGAGGATGAAAAGAAGTATCTGTATTTTGAATCCGTAAGCATCAGGAGATAGAAAAAAAGCGGCAAGTCTGGCTTTCGAGACCAACCTTGTCGCTTTTTCTTATCCCTATTTCTTCATTTTCACATACCGCTCGCGATACTCATCCGCCAACATCGACATGAGAATCGAATCATGGTACTCATGATTGTAATACAACGCCTGACGCTGCACGCCTTCGCGCTGGAAGCCCAGCTTTTCGTAAGTGTGAATCGCCCTGTCATTATAGGCAAACACATTCAGCTCGATCCGATGCAGGTTGAGGATTCCAAAGCCGTAATCCAGCATGAGCAGCATCGCCTCGCTGCCGTAGCCCTTGCCCTGAAACTTGGTGGAATCGATCGCGATGCGGATATAGGCGTTGCGGTTGTTGCGGTCGATCCCGCCGATTTGAACATCGCCAATCACCTGGTCATTTTCGCGCAAGGCGATTAGCAGCAGCACGCTGGAGGAGTCATTTCTTTTGCTTTCGATATACGCCGATACTTCCTCCCGGGTAAAAGCTTTCTGAGTTCCGGTCAAACGTCGAGCCTCCGAGTTGAACAGCATCTGATAGTAGACTTCCACATCTTCCATTCCGACGGGGCGCAGATAGACACGCTCCCCTTCCAAAAAGCGCACGGGCGTCAAAGCTTGTTCTTGTTGTGACATGGGTATTTCCTTCCTTTACATCTTGTTTTCACTAGGCTACCTGTTTTCTGTATACTTTTAAATGGACAGTTTTAAGAAAAAGAAAAGGACAGATTGGAGAGAAAATGTCATGCTCCTGACTCCAGGGTGGGAAGGAAACGGGAACGAGCCACAGTACGCGCAACTATATGCTTATCTGAAAAAAGAGATCACAGAGGGAAGGCTCCCCGAAAAGACGCGCCTGCCATCTGTCCGCAAGCTGGCGGATCTGCTGGGGCTGAGTACCACTCCTGTAGAGATGGCATACCAGCAATTGCTGGCGGAGGGGTTTATTACGAGCAGGCCCCGCAGCGGGTATTACGTGGAGCATTTGCCGGAGCCGGAAGGAAGGCCACTGGCGAGTCAATCTGCCGCAGCTGCGGTCATCGAGCGTCCGCTGCTTCGCGACTCTCGGCAATACGAATACGATTTTCATATGTCCCGGAATGATTTTTCCTTGTTTCCTTACGTTGAATGGCGCAGGCTGTACAACCAGACCCTCGTACTGGAGCAACAGGATGACCTGTTTTTTGGCGATCCGCAGGGGGAGCCTGGCCTGCGCAAGCAAATCGCGAGGTATCTGCATCAATATCGGGGGGTGGACTGTTCACCGGATCAAGTCGTGGTGGGGGCTGATCAGTTCGGGCTGTTGTCCTTGCTCAGCCTGATCCTGAAGCCGCAGTACCCGCAGATCGCTGTGGAGAATCCGGGATATTTGCTGTTTGCGCGCACCTTTACTCACCACGGGTTTGAAGTCAAGCCCGTCCCGCTTGAAGAAGACGGTATCGACATAGAGGAATTGCACAGAAGCGGCGCTCGCCTGGCCGTCGTCTCCCCGTCCCATCAGTATCCGCGCGGGATGATCATGCCGATCAGCAAACGATTGCAACTGCTGGACTGGGCGAAAACAGTAGACGGCTATATCCTCGAAGACGATTACGACGGGGAATTCCGCTATCATGGCAGACCGATCCCATCCTTGCAGGGGCTCCTTCCCAAGGCAAACGTCATCTACATGGGGAGCTTTGCACAGGTCGTTGCGCCTGCTCTGTGCATCTGGTACATGGTCCTGCCGGAGAGCTTGTTGGATCGCTATTATACGCTGGTCAGCCAGACGCTGTTGGAGCAGTCCGCGTCTCGTTTGCACCAGCGCACATTAGAGGCTTTTATGGAAAAGGGACTTTTGGAGAAGCATTTGCGCAAGATGCGCAGCTTGTACCGCAAGAAGCATGATGAAAGCATCCGGGCGGTACACGAGCATTTTGGCGAAAGAGCGACCCTCTACGGCAAAGACGCAGGCTTCCACCTGCTGCTTCGCGTCGACAGTCCATACACCGAGCTGGAGATGAGAGAGTTGGCGATCCAGGCGAAGGTCCGCATTTCCCCGGCTTCCTTTACCTGGATTCAGCCGCCTGCCGAGACACACAAGGAATTCTTCCTCGGATTTGCTGGTATTCCGCTGGAGAAGATCGATCCGGGTATTCGAGCTTTGGCTTCCGCTTGGCTGCATTAGTTTTGCTGAAGAACCTCTTTCCATTTCGCGATACCTGCGAGAATCTCGGCTTCAGAGAGGTTGCCGTAACCTAGAATCACTTTGTCTTCATGTTGGCCCGGTGCAATCGCATGATCTTCAACGGGGTAGAGGCGAACGCCGTAATCTTTGATCTGGGCGAGTAGGGCAGGTGTGAAGCGAATCCCCGGAAAAGCAGACACGATGTGCAGGCCAGCAGATGCCCCCCAGATGCTCACCCGATCTCCAAAAGCCTCGTGAAGCGCATCGACCAGGCATTTTCTCCGTTTTTTGTAGAGCTTTTTCACCCGATTCACGTACTTCTCCAGATGCCCCTCCTCGATGAAAAGCCCCAGAGCGAGCTGGTCGAGAGAAGGGGTATGCAGGTCGGAAAACCACTTCGCTTCCTGATACCGCTGAACCAGCTCCCGCGGCAGGACGAGATAGCCCAAACGCAAACCCGGCGAGAGGATTTTGCTGAACGAGCCGACGTAGATGACGCGTTGGTCGTCGAGACCTTGCAGGGAGCTGATCGGCGGACTGTCATAACGGAACTCGCTGTCGTAATCGTCCTCGACAATATAGCAATCCGCCTCGCGAGCGTACTGGATCAACTGAATGCGACGCTGAATCGGCAAGGTTCCTCCCAACGGAAATTGATGAGAGGGCGTTACAAAAACAAAGCTTGGATGGCACGCAGCGGGATCGGGGAGCTGATCGACCTGCAAACCGGATGCATCTACAGGGACGGGATGCAGGGAAGCGCCAGCAGCGCGGAAAATATGTCATGCGTGATCGGGTCTTCGATCAGCACACGGCTGCCTGGCTTCAACAAAACCTTGGCGATCAAGGTAAGCGCCTGTGTCGCGCCGGAGGTCATCACGATCTGTTCCGGCTCGCAGCAGACTCCACGCGTACGGTACAAATAACGGCTCAAGATCTGGCGAAGCTCCAGACGTCCCTCGGGCCGGTTGTAGCCCAAGGCAGAGAGGGGCGCTTCCTGACAGACGCGCTGAACGATTTTCCCCCACACCGTACGCGGAAAATGCTCCAGTGCAGGCACACCCGAGCGAAAATCAATGATGTTGCTGCCAAGCGTTTCGGCCTCACCAGATGGGAAAATCGACAAGTCTTCCTGCCTCGTCTGCTGTTCCAGGTACATGCCAGCCGCGACGTAGTATCCCGAACCTCGCCGACCTTCGATATAGCCTTCCGCGAGAAGCTGCTCGTACGCTTCCAGGATGACATTGCGGGAAATGCACAACTCTTCTGACAGCTTGCGCGTGGAAGGCAGCTTTTGTCCGGCGAGCAGCTCCCCTTGTAGGATTTTGGAGCGCAACTGGGTATATAACTGACGGATCAGCGGTAGTGACTTCCCCCGGTCAATCGTGAGGTACAGCATGTTGGTTCCTCCCGTAAAAGTGGCTCTATATAATCGGTGCCTAACTGGCTCTAATCGAGATTAGCTTACCATGTTATGGTGATGCGAAGAAGTCCATCACCATGACGGGAGGAAATGCCATGCAAGACTTGGAACAAAATACAGCAACATTCTTGCGCACCATCGCGCGTAATCCAGCCATCAAACACGAGGTGATGCATTCTCCGGCTATTTACGAATTGCTGTTCTCCGCAGCGAAGCGCTTCGTGACAGGAGAGAAGCGTTCAGACCTGCTCGTACGGGCTCATGAGTTGGCGGATCTGGGCTATCGCCTGTCCGCCGAATACATCGGGGAAAATACCCAAGATGCGGAAGCCTGCAGAGAAGCCAAAGACGAGCTGCTGCAGCTGACCCAAGCGTGCGGAACGATCAAACACCCTATCGGCATTTCTTTCGACCTGTCGCATGTGGGATTGCTGCTCGACCGCAAGCTGGCTTTTTCCCATGCGGCTGAAATAGCAGGCGAGGCGAAGAGGCAAGGACATGGCATCATGATCAGCATGGAGGAGGCCGCCAAGACGGAGGCGATCCTCGAAGTGTACGAGCAGCTGGCAAACGAGCGGGAGAATGTCGGGATTACCCTGCAGGTACATCAGCACCGCACGATCGAAGATGTGACCAGGCTGTTGCATTTGCCGGGCAAAATTCGGCTGGTAAAAGGCGCATTCAAGGAATCCCCGGAGGTTGCCCTGGGACGTTCAAAGGAACTGAACGAGCGTTACCTGATGCTGGCCGAGCAATGTGTACAGGCAGGACACGAGGTTTCTTTTGCGACACACGATTCGCTTTTGATCGATGAACTGGAGCGTAGAGGATATTTGCGAGAACGGCATGCAGAGTTGGAGTTCCTCTACGGGGTACGTCCCGAACTGGCGAAGCAGAAGCGGGAAGAGGGGGTAGCGGTTCGGCTGTATCTCACTTACGGGAAGGAGTGGTTTCTCTACCTCTGTCATCGCCTCGCAGAATATCCTCCTCAGGTCCATCAGGCGGTAGCCGATATGATGGAGCCTGAACGCTTGCAAGCCCCCGGGTATTGAAAATCAAGCTGTTTTTGATCGCCTGCCTTTTTTTTTGGAAAAGAGCGGGCTTTTTTTGTAGCTTTTTCCGTTCAAATACGTCTATATCTGTATGAGAAAGACGGACATGAAGGTAGCAAGAAGGCCGTCTATGGGGGTATGCGAGAATGAAGATCAAAAAGTCCAGGAACTGGCTTTTTGTACTATGCGTCAGCTTGCTGATCATCGCCCTTTTGCCTGCCGGTAATTCGTCGGCAGAGCAGCAGGCGAATACGGCAGTCAAGCTGGAGACGAAGGTAGGCTTTGAAGGAGATTACAAAGAGTCGGGACTGGTGCCGGTACAAGTCACCATTACCAACACAGGGCCAGATCTTGAAGGAGACTTGGTCGTAGACGCCGGAGATACCTCCCAGCGAAGCGACGGAGTTGCCTTTTTTCAGCCTGTTTCTGTCGCGAGCGGAAGCACCAAGCAAGTCACGATCACGGTTCCGGCCAATATCATGAGAACCTATACCTACGTGTCGCTGATGCAGGGGGAGAAGATGGTTGCCCAGACACGCGTCTACGGCAGAGGGTATGGCGGAAACACCTTGATGGTTGGGGTGATGGCGGATAATCCGGATACAGCCAACTTCCTCGGCGTCATGCCGCGGGATATTTGGACGAAAAATGTCAAGGTGGTGCAGCTCAAGCAGGAGCTGATCCCCTCATCCGGCGTTCACCTGCAGATGGTAGACATGCTCATCCTGAACAACTACGCTCTCGATACACTGAACAGTCAGCAAATTCAGGCGATACGCGATTGGACTGACCTCGGCGGGATGCTGGTAGTGGCAGGCGGTCCCCAGTACAAAAAGACGGTTGGAACCTTGCAGGACATGTCCCCCGTAGAAGTGACAGGGGTGACCCAGCTTACGTCCTTGTCTGCCATGAAGGCGGAAGACAGAGTGCTGGAATTGACAGCGCCGTTCACGGTTAGCACAGGAACGCTTCGAGGAGGCAATGTGCTCGCGGAAGAAGGAGGAATTCCGCTGTTTGTCTCCCGTTCCTTTGGCCAAGGAAAGGTGCTCTATGTCGCCTATGATCTGGCGCAGGAGCCGATTGCCAGTTGGGCAGGGAACGGTCGGTTTTGGGCGGAGGTATTGCCAAAGGCTTTTGGCTCCACGCTTGTCACCGAAAAATACGATACACTGCAAGACGGCATGTGGTCTCTGAGGCGCGCGGCTGAACAAATTCCATCCTTGAAATTGCCCGATGTGAGTGGTTTTGCCGTGTTCTTTGGGCTGTACGCGTTGATTGCGGGTCCCATGCTGTTTTTTATCCTGCGGTACAAAAGAAAGCAAAACTATATGTGGGTGCTCGTCCCGCTCTTATCGGTCATCACGGGCATGGGGATCTTTTCATTCGGGGCCTACCAGCGCGGGACAGGGGTTCTTCTCCATCAGGCGGGGATAGTCGAATTGAACAACGATGGCAAGGCGAAGGTAAGCGCGGTCACGTCGATGTTCGTGCCACTCAATGGAGAGTACCGCATGACGATTCACGGAGCGGGTCTGGCACAGCCCTATGCAAGCGGCAGGCGCTTTGAGGAGGAAGCCAATGTCTGGGCCTGGCTGGATACCGATCGCGCCGAGATGCGCTTTCGCAATGTGGAGTTCTGGTCGATGCGTAATGCTGTGTCCCAGCAATACATAGCGAATACGGGCAGTTTTACCTCTAATCTGACGTTAAACAACGGAAAACTGCAGGGGACCGTCACCAACGAGACGGCATTTGCCCTGCGTGACGTCAGGGTGATGGCAGGAAGCCAAGTCCAGACCTTTGACGAGCTGGCTCCGGGGGGTACAATCCAGGTCGATTTGAATTTCTCGCCTTCTGCCCAGCTGATGCAGGGTAGAGGGGGGATGCGCCGCATCGCGAGCAGGCTTGTGCCCGGCAACACCAATAGCAACGCCTTGTACGAAACGCGTGAAGGCAACATCATCCAGGTGCTGGAAGAGCGCGATGATTACCGTTACGACCCCAGTCAAATATCTTCGCTGAAGATCATTGGCTGGGCCGATCAGGCAGTCACGGAAGTCTCTGTTGAGGGGTCTTCTGCCAAGCCGGAAGGGATCACATTGGTCACAGCACCTTTGCAAATGAAGCCTTCCTCGGGCGGAGATGTCTTTTTCCCGGCGGGTTCATTTGAGATTGTCAAATCAGGCAATACGGCCAGATTGGAAGAGGTGCCCAACGGTTATTACATGGAAAATGGCGATCTTACCTTTGATGTCTATCTGCGCCCGAATGGAGAGAAGCTTGCGATCAACAAACTCTATCTGTTCACCTGGTCGGAGGACAACGCCTTCTTCTCCAAGGAAGTGTATAACTGGAAGACGGGCAGCTTCGATCCGTATGATAAGGTCTTCACCGGCAGCGTCCTTGGGCAGGACAAAGTAGGAAGCTATGTGTCGGATGAAGGAGTTCTGCGGCTCAGAGTATCCCACGATTCCCAAGACAACCGCCACATTGGCAGACCGCTCGTCAGCGTGGAAGGGAAGGTGGTCAACCCATGATTCAGATCAAGAACCTGCGCAAGCGATACGGCAAAATGGAAGCGTTGAAAGGGTTGACGCTGGAGATTGAGAAAGGGACCGTTTTTGGCTTTGTCGGCCCCAATGGCGCGGGAAAGTCTACGACGATGTCCATTCTGGCGACCCTCTTGGAGCCGACAAGCGGGCAGGCGTATGTCGGCGGATACGAGGTTACGAAGTCACCGAAGGAAGTACGTAAGCTGATTGGCTACATGCCAGACTTTTTCGGCGTTTACGATAATTTGACAGCAGAAGAGTACCTGGACTTTTACGGAGCGAATTACGATATTCCGCAAGCAGAGCGAAAAGAGATTATCCCGCAACTGCTGGAGCTCGTCAATCTCTCCCACAAGCGGGACGCTTATGTAGACTCCCTGTCGCGCGGGATGAAGCAGCGACTGGGGCTTGCACGCTGCCTGGTGCACAACCCGGAGGTCCTGATCCTGGATGAACCAGCTTCCGGTCTGGATCCTAGAGCCCGGATCGAGCTGCGCGAAATCCTGAAAGAGCTGCGCAACATGGGCAAAACCATTATTATCAGCTCCCATATCCTGCCCGAGCTGGCGGAGATGTGCGATGTGATCGGGATCGTGGAAGAGGGAAATCTCGTCGCCTTTGGACGGGTAGATGAAATCTATACCCGGATGCAGGAAACGAAGGTCCTGCGCATCCGGCTGCTGGATCGGTTTGAGGAAGCGATGTCCCATCTGCAGCAAAAGGTCAATGTGTCCCAGGTGACGCACGAAGGAAATTGGCTTGTCGTCGGATTTACCGGGGATGACCAGCAACAGGTCGAGCTGTTCCGCGATCTGGCGGTCTCAGGCTTTCCGGTTGCGGCTTTCAACGAAGAGCAGGGAGATCTCGAAGAAATCTTCTTGGAAATTACGAAGGGGGTGGGCTCATGAACGTTCTGAAGCGTTTGAACAACCCGGTATTGTTCAACGAATGGAAGATGCGGATGAGAAGTGTCCGTTCACCGTGGATGCTGTTCTTCTACCTGATGGTTTTGGGCGGGATCACCCTTTTCTACATTTATGTGCAGACAGATGGAGGCACTTATTACAATCCGGACAATTCACGGGAGCTTTTCATGATCCTGTCGATCCTGCAGCTGGGGATGATCGTGTTCGTCGTGCCTGGTCTTACATCGGGCTCGATTTCCGGAGAGCGCGAGCGGCAGACACTCAGCATCCTCTTGACCACCAACGTGAGCGCCACCAGGCTGATTCTGGGAAAATGGCTGGCGTCACTTAGCTTCATGATGTTTCTGGTCTTTGCCACCATCCCGCTGTACGCCATTGTCTTTCTGTACGGCGGGGTGTCTCCGATACAAGTGGTCAAGGTATTCGGCTTTTACGTCATCACGATGTTTGGCATCGGCAGTGTCGGCGTGCTCTTGTCTACACTGATCAAACGGACGGGGATTGCCACTGTGGTCAGCTACGCAGTCGTCTTCGGCTATTCGATCGGGACCATGGTGCTGGTGGAAATTCTGAATCAGTTTGTCCGCTACCAGCGTCGCGCCGGTGTGATCGGACACAACAGCAATACGGACTGGATCGACCTGATCTACAGCTTCAACCCGCTGTTTGCGATCCTGAACATTTTTGAAGAAGGTCCTGCGGTCCGGGGGAACCGCTACGGCTCCTCCTGGCTGTACAAGATAGATCCGTACTGGTATTACTGCGCCTTGCTGGGACTCATCACCATCATTTTTTTGCTGGTGGCGATCTACTTGATCCAACCTGTCCGTCCGCGTTTGTTCAGGACGGCGAAAAAGGAGCAATAAGCCATGTTTGCCCAAAAGTCGACCGATGAATTGCAGTCGTTGCTGATGCCGATTCGCAAACGTCTGGGACGCAGGCAACTGATGCGTCATTGGACGATGTACGGTTTGGGAGGGATGGGGGGAAGCGTATTGCTTCTCCTCGTTGCCCGTTTATGGCCGATCCCGCATTATCCCTGGCTTGCGCTCGCCATTCTTGTGCTGGCACTCGTAGCGGGCAGTATCGTTGCGTGGAGCAAGCAGCCCACCTGGCTGGATTGTGCAAAGACGGCAGATGGTCAGGGATTGGCACAGCGGACCGTCACGGCATGGGAACACCGGGATAGTGAGACGGCGATCGCCTTGCGCCAGCGTGAAGATGCCCTCTCCCATCTGCGCCGCCAGATTCCGCAGATTGTCGAGAGTATCCAAATCTGGCCGACAGTGCGAAGACAGACCTATGTGATTGCAGGTCTGGTACTGGCAAGCACCTTGCTTTTCCTGCTGCCGAATATCCAGGACGAACGCTTGGCGCAGATCGCACTGGAGCAACAGGCTATGGAAGAAGCGCAGGAAACACTGGAGGAGATCCAGGAAGAAACCCAAACCAACAACGCGCTGACTGAAGCGCAGAAAAAAGAACTGAATGCCATGCTGGAGCAAGCGAAGCAGGCTTTGGCGAAAGCGCAGGACCCGATGGATCGTCTCAATGCCCTGCGTGCAGCTGAAAAGCAATTGGAGAAGTGGCGGGAGAACGAGGCGCGCAAGCAGGCAGCATTGCAGCGTCTGCAGCAAGCCTTGGCTGGACACCAAGCGACCCAATCCCTGGCAGAGGCGATGAGCCAAGGCGATCGAGAGGCTCTGACCAAGGCCTTGCAAGAGTTGGCGAAGGCGATGGAAGGGATGTCCGTTGAAGAGATCAACAAGCTTACCGCCGTATTGGAACAGTCTGCCGGGGAGCTTGCGCAGGAAGCGGCCGAGACGAATGCGGAGGATGCGAAAAAAATCGCGGAACAACTGAGTGCCACCGCCCAACAATTGTCGCAGGGACAGATCCCGCAGGCATTAACTGCGCTGGAGCAGGGCCTGACCCAAGGCATGCAGGCAGCAGGACAGTCCCAGCAAGGCAATCTCGCGGCAGCCCAGGCCGCAGCTTCCCTCCAGCAATCCCAGATGACGCTGGCGAGCGCGGGGGCAGGGACGCAGGGAAATATGGCTGGGGCCATGCCGACTGGACAGCAGACTCAGGGCAGCGGACAGGCGACTCCTGCATCCGGGACTCCGGCTCCAGGCAACGGAACAAACCAACCGTCCGCGGGGAATAACCAGGGTTCCGGCGCACCCGGCCAAGGTATTGGAGCGAACACAGGAAGCCAACCAGGCGCACCAGGAGATGGGGGAGCCGGTCAAGGCGCAGGCACCGGGAATGGCAATGGCACAGGCACGGGGAACGGAAACGGTACAGGCGCTGGAAATGGAGCAGGCTCCGGCAATGGCGGCAATGGCGTCGGCCAGGGGAGCGGAGCAGGTCTTGGAGATGGCCGGCATGAGCTGGTTACGGTGCCTTCCCAAAGGATCACGGAACCAGGCGGACCTACCGATACGGTCAGCGGCCCTTTGGGAGAAGGAGCTTCCCAGACACGGCAAAGCAGCAATGCGCAGGTATCGTCAGGAGGAACGCTCCCCTATGCGGAGGTCTACGGCGAGTATGCGCAATTTGCCCGCGAAAGCTTGGAAAAGGGCAATATTCCAGGTGATTATCAAGCAATCGTCAAGGAATATTTCAGCAATATTGAACCTTAATGGAATGGGGAGAGAGCGATGAAGCAGCAAGCCTTGCCTGATTGTCAGCAGCAGGTGGAGCGTGTTAGACAGGAAATTGCCAAAGTATTGGTAGGGCAAAAGGAAGTGGTGGAACAACTGCTCTGGGCGGTATTTGCAGGTGGGCACGCCCTGCTCGAAGGGGTGCCCGGTCTGGGCAAAACCCTGTTGGTACGTACCTTGTCGCAAGCGTTCGAGCTGAGCTTTCAGCGCATCCAATTTACGCCCGACTTGATGCCGACAGATATTACCGGTACGAACATCCTGCGGGTAGACGAGAATGGACAGCAGTCCTTTCAATTCCAGTCTGGACCGATCTTCGCGCATGTGGTGCTGGCGGATGAGATCAATCGTGCGACGCCCAAGACGCAAAGCGCCTTGCTGGAAGCGATGCAGGAGCGGACCGTTTCTGCCGGGGGTGTGACCCGTTCGCTGCCTGAGCCGTTTTTTGTCCTGGCGACCCAAAATCCGCTTGAACAAGAGGGGACCTATCCCTTGCCGGAAGCGCAGATGGACCGCTTTTTGCTGAAAATCGAGGTGCCTTTCCCAACTGAAGAAGAGTTGAAGGCGATTGTCTTGAAAACGACCTCTGGAACCAGCGAGCAGGTGGAAAAGGTAGCCACGGGACAAGAGATCCGCGAGATACAGCGGGCTGCACAAGAGATTCTCATGGCGGAAAGCGTCTTGAATTATGCTGTCCGGCTCTTGCTCGCCACGCATCCGGGAGAGAACTCGATTCCATCAGTCAAGCAATACGTGCGCAACGGGGCTGGACCTCGCGGGGTACAGGCGATGGTTTCGCTGGCCAAAGTACGCGCCTTGCTCGCCGGACGCTACAACGTGGCTTTTGAAGATATTGCTGCTGTCGCGTTGCCTGCGCTGCGCCATCGCATTTTCCTCAATTTTGAGGGCGAGGCAAACGGCATCCAGCCGGATCAAATCATTCGCGAGATCATCAGCTCGCTGGGGACGCAGACAGCATGAGTCGTTATTTGTTGGACCCATCATGGCTGGCGCGCTTGGAGCGGATGCAGATGGCGAGCAGACGCGAGGCCGGCGGCAGCCAGGCGGGGAAGCGGCGTTCCAAGCTGTTGGGTTCTTCGATGGAATTCGCTGACTACCGGGCTTACACACCAGGCGATGATCTGCGTCAGCTGGATTGGAATGCCTACGCGCGTTCGGGCAAGCTGTTTTTGAAAAAATTCCTGGATGAGACCGAGCTGCATGTGACGATCTATATCGACTGCAGCCGTTCCATGAGCTATGGCCAACCCTCCAAGCTGGATCTGGCGGTGCAAGTGGCGGCGGCACTCGGCTATCTGTCGCTTTGCAACCTGGATCATGTCTCCGTCACCGTATTTGACTCGCAAGTGACGGCCTCGCTTCGTGGACTGCAGGGAAAAGGCCAGGCTGCGCGATTGCTCGACTTTTTGTCCAAGGTTCAGCCAGGGGGCGAGGGAGATCTGCAGGCAGCGATGCACTCTCCGGGCGCTGTACGCGGCAAACCGGGTATCTCCATCATCCTGTCCGACTTTTTCTTTGAAACGGGCTACCAGAAGGGAGTCGCCTATCTGCAAGCGGCCAGACAGGATGTGACGCTGGTGCCAATCTGGTCTTTGGAGGAGACGAATCCCGACTATCAAGGGGAATTGCTTCTGATCGACTCGGAGACGGGCGGTGCCCGGGAAGTTTCCATTACAGGCCTTTTAATGGAGGAGTACCACAAGAATTTTCACGGATTCCAGGAACGCATGGCGGCTTTTGCCTACAAGAGGGGGATCTCCTATGTGCCCGTGCAGGCAGAACAGCCGCTGGAAGCCATCGTCTTTCAAGTATTTCGACAAGCAGGCATCATTCGCTAGAGAGGAGAGAGCACTATGCAATGGCTGGCCTTGGGAAACAGTTGGTTTGCACTGATCATCCCGGCGATCATACTGCTCTACCTGCTCAAGCAAAAGGTGGAGGAACGGGTCATTCCCAGCACGTTGATGTGGCGGAGAACCCTGAAAAACTGGGAAGCGGTCAAGCCGTGGGAAAAGCTCAAGCGCAATCTGCTGCTGTTTTTGCAATTGCTTGCAGCAGTACTGCTCGTGCTCGCCTTGCTTCGCCTGGCTGTTCCGACAGAAGGATTGACCGATCAGCACACCATCGTGGTGATTGAGAACGCCGCAAGCATGCAGGCGCAGGAAGGGGAGATGACGCGGCTGGAAAAGGCCATTCAGGCAGCGTCAGAGATTGTGGAAAAGCGCAGCGGCGGGCAAGTGATGACGCTTATCGAAGCGGGTAGGCAGCCTCATGTATTGCTGGCACAAAGCAATGATCGTGAAGAGCTCGTACAGATGCTCCAGTCAATCAAGCCCCAACTGGGTTCTTCGGATACAAGCGCGGCCATGACCTTGGCAGCGGCTATCGCTGCCAACGAGGCGGGGAGTGGAGTCGTCTGGCTTGGAGACGGCAAGACGGAACGGCTTTTTACGGCAAAAGCTCCACAGGGCATCTCTGGCGCGTTCCGCTTTATGCAGATGGGCCAGTTCCGGGAAAACACCTCCATCGGCGCTTTTGTCACCCAGCCCGTCAAAGGGGGAGTGGAGGGATTGCTGCGTCTGGACAATCAGGGAACACAGACTTCAAGCGGACAAGTATACATCTACGATGGGGAAAGCCAGCTGCTGGAGACCGAGACCTTTTCGGTGGAGGCGGGAAGCTCCCAGACGATTACCTTCCAGTCTTTGCCCGCATCCCCAGTCTATCGCGCAGTCATTGAACCGCAACAGGATGGACTGGCCCTGGATAATGAGCGCTGGAGCATCCCCTTCGCTTCAGGGATCGGGCAGGCGACACTCGTCTCGCCGCAGGGCAATCGCTTTCTCCACCAGTCCCTGCAAACCATCGGAAGGCTTGAGGTCGAGACGCGGCAGCAGATGCCGGAGGGTGTAGCCGAGGCACGGGATCTCTGGGTATTTGACGGAGTTGTTCCCGACCAGCTGCCAGAGGGCAATATCCTGTTGATTGCTCCAGACCGGGAAACGCCATGGCTGCCGTACCGCGGAGAGGCAGAACTGGAACAGCAGCCGCAAGCCGTGCAGCTGGAAGACCCGCTGCTTCGATACGTGGATTGGCGTGATGTCCACGTAGCAAAGACAGCGATTCTGGACCCGATGCCGGGAATGAAAACGCTGGTTCGTGCAGGTGAGCGGGATCTGATCAGAGCGGGTGTCATCGATGGAAGACGTGCGGTCATCGTTGGTTTTGACTTGCATCAGTCTGACTTTCCGCTGCGGCCGGCCTTCCCGATCTTTATGCAAAATGGGATCAACTGGCTTTCCCCTTTGCAAACCGTGCCGATTGACGAGGCAACTCCAGGCGATGTGCTCAATCTCTCACTCACGCCAGGGGGGACGAACCGAATGCTTACATACCCGGATGGACAGCAGCAGCCGACAGAGGCGACAGGTACGAGCTGGCTGCTGCGCGTACCCGATCAGATCGGCTTGTACCGACTGGACGAAGAGACCGGTGCAGGCAGGATCAGCCGTTATTTTTCCGTGCCGATCCATGAGCGCGAGTCGGATATTACGCCGGATTTCATTGGTGTGGAAACACTCGGAAAACCCTCTGCACCCGCAGCGACGGCAGACTCCCCATTGACTGGAAGCAGAGAGCTTACGCCGTGGCTTGTCGCTCTTGCACTGTTGGTCCTTTTTGTGGAATGGAGGGTGTACCAGCGTGGTTATTAACTTTCTCCAGCCTCTGTTTCTGCTGCTGCTGATCCCGGCGATCCTTGTCGTCGTGCAGTGGTGGCGCAAGCAGAAGCAGATGGCCAAAAGCAAAAAGTGGACGATAGCTATGATGCGCAGCCTCTTGTTTTGCCTGTTGATCCTGATCTTGGCAGGCATGCAGCTGAACTTTCCCGTGCAGGGGAAGACGATCGTTTTTGTCGTGGATCGTTCGGCTTCCATGAAGGATGACCCGCGTGTGACGGCGTTTATGAAAGCAGCCGTTCAGCAAAAGGCCGCCGAGGACCAGTACGCGGTAGTTGTGGTAGGGGGAACCGCTGCCGTAGACCAGCCTTTGACCCAGCGCAATCAGGTGCAGCAGTTGGGAGTGGAGATCAACAGGCATGCGACCGATCTGTCCGAAGGGATCAGACTGGCTGCCGCAATGATCCCCAGCCAGGCTCGGGGGAAGCTGGTGCTCTTGACCGACGGCATCCAGACACAAGGAGACGCAGAAAAGGAAACCAAGCTGGTAAAGGAGCGCGGGATCGAGGTAGAGGCCGTCTCCTTCCAGCAGGAGCAAGGCGATGAGGTCGTCCTGACCGCCTTGCAGGTGCCGCAGCAACTGTTCAGTGGCGAGGAATACGTGATCAGTGTCGAAGTGGAAAGCACTCTGGCGACGCAGGCGACCCTGATGCTTTACGAGGGGAATCGGGAAGCGGGTAAGCAGGTTGTGCAGTTGGAAAAAGGAAAGAACCGCTACGCTTTCACCCAGAAAGCAACGGAGGAGGGCTTTCATCGCTTTCGCGTGGAGATCGAAGCGCAGCGCGATACGAATCAGGCGAATAACCAGGCTACAGCCTATACCCAAGTCGCGGGAACGCCGACTGTCTTGGTCGTAGAGGGGCATCAGGGAGCGGCGAGCAACCTCGTCTCGGCTCTTGAGGCAGGCCAGATGAAAGTGGAGGTCAAAGACATCTCCACCTTGCCCAAGGAGTTGGATGTCTACAAGCAATACGCCTCGCTTATCCTCGCCGATGTGTCCGCTACGCAACTGAATCAAGCAGACATGGAACGAATGCGGACCGCTGTGCGTGATTTGGGCATGGGACTAATCATGACAGGCGGCGGCGACAGCTTCGGTATGGGGGGCTGGTTTCAGACACCGATCGAAGAAGCGCTGCCTGTCCAGATGGATTTGAAAAACAAAGAGGAACTTCCGTCGCTCGGTCTGATTCTGGTCATCGACAAGTCCGGCAGCATGAGTGATTACGGCGACGGCTATGACAAGATGGAGCTGGCGAAGGAAGCGGCGATCCGCTCGACGACGATGCTCCAGGCGCAGGATCAGATCGGGGTCATCGCCTTTGACGGATCGCCCTGGGAGGTAGTCAGCCCGCAGCCGGTAGACAATCTCGCCGAGATCCATCGGCAGATCGGAAGTATTCAAGCCGATGGCGGGACGGACATTTTCCCGGCGCTGGAGTTTGCGTATCAAAAAATAAAGACGATGCAAACGAAGCGCAAGCATATCATCTTGCTGACCGACGGCCAATCCGGTGATTCAGGGCAATATGAAACGCTGATCGGACAAATAGCTGGTGAACAGATCACGCTTTCCACCGTCGCTCTCGGGGAAGACGCCGATCGCGAACTGCTGGAGAGGATGGCGGAATGGGGCAAAGGCAGGTACTATTTTGCCAGTGACGCCGCCTCCATCCCGCAGATTTTCAGCAATGAGACCGTGATGGCAAGCAGGACCTTTATCGTGGATAAAGTGCAGGTGCCAAAAGTTACGGGAGCGGGGAATTGGACGAGTCTTCGCCAGCCGCTGCCGCCGCTGCGTGCCTACATCGCGACGACACCCAAACAGACTGCCGAAGTTTCCCTGCTGAGCATGGACGAAGATCCGATACTGGCCCGCTGGCAGTACGGCTTGGGCCGAACGGTCGCCTGGACGAGTGATCTCGAAGGCAAATGGGCGGCGGAATGGGTCGGATGGGCAGGCAACAGCAGACTTTGGAACGAGATCGTAGCCTGGACACTGCCGCAGATCGAGGATGGGGTATGGAAGACCCAGACACAGCTGGAAGGCGGCAACGGCAAGGTGACGGTCACGCTGCCTGGCGACGCAGCTATGCCGCAAGAGTTGGAGGCTGTCGTGTTGAACCAGCAGATGGAGAGGCAAGTGATCCGCCTGAGACCGACCGCGCCCAATGTGCTGGAAGGAATGTTTCCCGCCTCCGACCCAGGCAGCTATCTGATCCAGATTACCGAAAAAGCTGGGGGGCAGGCCGTAGCGAGCCAAACCACAGGCTTGACGGTTTCCTACTCCCCGGAATACGGGCTGCAGGATGACGGAGAGCAGCAGCTGAGAAATTGGCTCCTGGCCGGGGGAGGAGACTTGATTTCAGATTCGCAAGCGGTTTTTGGCAACGACCTCCCCGAAAAATGGGAAATTCAAAAGGTGAGCGAATGGCTTTTGATGCTGGCAGCGCTCTTGTTGCCGCTGGATGTGGCTGTGCGCCGCCTGCAATTGCCAGAGATGTGGTGGGCGCGCCTTGGCAGCCGGCAAAAAACCAAGGGACCTTTTGACAACAATGCTGCTGAAAAAGAGACGGTCTGGACCCGTATGGAGCAGAAACGGGTGAATACTCGCAAGAAGACCCGTGAGCAAACCGGTGATGACCTGTGGCAGCATGAAGTCGCTTCTGAGGTGCAGTCAGAACCCTCGAAGCGGCAATCCAACCATGCACAAGCAGGCTCCCGGCAACCGGTTCCTCCGACTGCGCAGGCACAGCAAGTCGAAGATGATCAGGTGAAGAAGCCGGATGAGACCTTGAACCGCCTTTTGGCAGCCAAAAAACGAAGAGGCAAGTAGAGAGGAACAAGGATGGGTACCGTCCCTTCCTTGTTCCTTTTTGCTAGACCAAAGGTACTAAAATGTGTAAAAGCTGTGGAAGGGCTATTCCATCTTTCTACCGTAACTCAGCCTTATACTGATACGAAGCAGATACAGTGAAAGAGAGGACATCTACGTGAAGAAGTTTGACATTTCGATCCTGACGATTGCGGTTTTGATACTGGGATTGGTCGTTCTCGGCTTCTACGAGTCGGCGGTGAAAAAGAACGATCCCGTGCTGGCAAAAGCAGGTCAATCCGAGATTACACAGCATCAGTTGTACAACGAGATGAAAGGCCTGTACGGCAAGCAAATGTTGACGGAGCTGGTCGCGCAATCCCTGATTCGTCAAGAAGCCAAACAGCAGAACATAACCGTGAGCCAAGAAGAGATTGACAAGGAAATAGACGCAATGAAGCAACAGATCGGATCGGAACAAGCATTTCTCGACTACCTGGGATCGATGGGAATGGATTTGAACAAGCTAAAAGACCAAATGAATCTCCTCATGACCCGGGACAAACTGCTGGACAAGGCTTATCCGGTTACGGACGAGCAGGTCGCGGCTTATTACGAGGAGCACAAAAGCCAGCTCGGATCGCCAGCGCCTCCGCTGGATCAAGTGAAGGAACAGATCACGATGATTCTTGTGGACAGTAATCGCGCTGAGAACTACGACAAATGGTGGAGTGACTTGCAGGAGAAGCACCACGTAGAGTATTTCGATCCAGCACTGAAAACGGACCAAGAAAAAGCGGCAGGGTGATCGCCTGCCTCTGAATGTGAAAAGACCTGTGCCGCCACTCGCCGCGGTGCAGGTCTTTTCTGCGTGCCGTTTTTGACAAACAGGTTCGCAAAGGCTATCCTACAGGTAGACAGCAGGAATAGCAAAAAGTACAGATAGGCGGGTGGAAGCGAAATTCAGAACATTCCGTGAAGCGGCCATGCTAGCTCATTTTTCTCGCAACGATCCGTTCGATCCACTTCCATGGCAGCCACTGCTTGGCAGCTATCGTAAAGCGAACACCGCGTCCGACAGGGTAGCGAAAACGTGGCTTTTCAGATGTTGCAGCATGCACGATTGCAGCTACGACTTCATCCGGGGCCGGGGCTTCGGCCTGAATCTGTTCTACCATCTCCATCATTCTTTGCATTTGCTTTTGATAGGCCGAATGCTGATGTTGGCGCACCTGTGCGATGCTTTTCTCCCAGATGGAAGTGCGATAGGAGCCAGGTTCAATCAGGACCACGTGGATGCCAAAAGGAAGCATCTCCAGCCGCAGCGATTCGCTGAACCCTTCGACAGCATGCTTGGATGCGCAGTAGGGGGCTAATCCGGGAAAACCGAAGCGACCGCTGATGCTGCTGACGTTGATGATTCTGCCGTGTTTTTTCTGCCGCATATAAGGAAGAACTGCGCGTGTGACATCGATCAAGCCGAACACATTCACCTCAAATTGGCGACGCCATTCCTCAGAAGCTACTTCTTCGACGAAACCGCCGCTGGCATATCCTGCGTTGTTGAGCAGCATATCAATTCTTCCGTGGCGATTCACAATGCCAGAGACAGCCTGATCAATTTCGTCGGGGCGGGTTACATCGAGAGCTAAAATCTCCACGTGTTCAAGGACAAGTTGGGCGGAAGCGAGTTGGATCAGTTCTTCGCGTTTGTTCGGATCCCGCATGGATGCGATTACGTGAAAGCCGGATTTGGCCAGCGCGACGGAGGCACGCATGCCAAATCCACTGGAAGCACCTGTGACCAGTGCAATCGGCCGATTATGCATAAGAGTTCTCCTTTTTCTACCAGGGTTAGCTCAAATCGATCCCGAATTACAGAGGGAAGGATGAAAGTTCATAAATTTGTTCATAAATTTGTTAACAAAATGATAACAAATAGACTTTGTTCACAGGTAAATTTATGTATACTTAAATGGGTGCTACGCTAGGGAAGAGGGGTCTACATACCCATCTATTCCTTTTGTTTGTTTTACGAGGGTTGCTAATCCTTTTCGCGATTGGGTATCATAAGTTGTGGAAAGTAAAGATTTCCAACGTAAGCAAACAATTGGGAAAGACTTGCCGTCTAGTTACATAGCGTAGCTAGAACGTTACCAACACGAAGAAAGAGGGGTTCATAGGTATGAAGGGTTGGCAACAGTATTGGCGTCAACTGTCCCTGTTTGGTCTGCTGTCGCTGGTATTAACCGGTTGCGGTAAAGAAGAGCTTTCCGCTCTCAGACCCTCAGGTCCAGTTGCAGCCATGCAATTCGATTTGATGAAGCTGTCCTTTTTTATCATGATCGGCGTATTTGTAGTCGTTATGCTGATCTTTACGTACGTACTTATTCGATATCGTAAGCGTCCGGGACAGCAAGGGATTCCGAAACAAGTGGAAGGAAACCATGCGTTAGAGATTCTCTGGACTGTTATTCCGTTCCTGCTTCTGATTGTGATGGCGGTTCCAACTGTTACGACAGGATTTGAGCTGCACAAAAAGTATTCTCCTGAAGAGGCTGTGCAAGTAAAGGTTACGGCTCACCAATACTGGTGGGAATTCGAGTACCCTGATCTTGGCGTGGCTACAGCACAAGACTTGGTTATTCCAGTGGACAAAAAGGTACAGTTCGTCGTTACGTCCGCAGACGTGAAGCACGCGTTCTGGATCCCTGCTCTGGGCGGTAAAATCGATACCAACCCTGGCTTGGAAAACCCAATCTGGCTGCAAGCTGACAAAACCGGCGTCTTCTACGGTAAATGTGCGGAGCTCTGTGGAGCGTCCCATGCTTTGATGGACTTCAAAGTAACCGTTATGGAACAAGCTGATTTTGACAACTGGACTGCAAAAATGAAAGGTGTTCAAGCCGCTGAGCCAGTAGCAGCAACAACTGCTGTTGCGAAACAAGGCGAAGACATCTTCAACCAAAGCTGCTTGGGTTGCCATGCAATTGCAGGCAAAGGCGGCAAACTGGGTCCTAACCTGACTAACTTCGCTGACCGCGAGCGTGTTGCCGGTATCCTGGCTCATACTCCAGAGAACGTTGCAGAATGGCTGAAAGACCCTCAAAAAATCAAACCAGGTAACAACATGCCTAACCTCAACCTGGATGACAATCAAGTAAATGCGTTGGTAGAGTACATGTCCACGCTGACAGTGGAAGATAAGAAATAGACTAGCCGAAGGCAGTAACGCTTAAAAGGAGGTAAAACCGTGTCTGCACATGCTTCTCACGCACCAAATCGTAGCGGGCTGTGGGATTGGCTCACGACAGTTGACCACAAGAAGATCGGGATTCTGTATTTGATCGCCGGTGGAATTTTCTTCTTGGCCGGCGGTCTAGAGGCTATCCTGATCCGTTTGCAGCTTATTTATCCAGAGCTCTCCATTGTCGGTGCAAGAACTTTTAACGAACTGATCACCATGCACGGAACCACGATGATCTTCCT
>DASQMM010000092.1:0-2640 GCA_035645495.1 Brevibacillus sp.
TTCATAAAATTGTCCTCAGTCAAACATGGATGGCGAGCAAAGGTTGGGAAGCTTAATGACTTGCAGCAACAATGGCTGTCATTAACTCTGTCATCTTCCAGCGTCCGGTATATCGAATGTTATTGATAAATAGGGCTGGAGTAGTGGTTACTCCGCTCTGGTATCCACTTTCAATATCTTCGTTAATGCGATCGACGTGCCTTCGCTTGGATAGATCTTGCAGAAGTTGAGGGATATCAAGTTCTAAACGATTGGCATACTCCACCAGATAGCCGTTATCCAACGCATATTGATAGGTAAATAGCATCTCGTGCATCTGCCAAAATTGACCTTGCACTGCTGCGGCTTCTGCCACTTCCGCTGCCTTTTGTGCTTGCGGATAGATTGAATTCTCGATAAAATGACGAAATACAACACATAGCCGATTCTCCTCAGCAAATACGGAATTGAAATGTTGCTGAATTGCCTGAATCAACCGATGCACTTCCCCACACTGAGGAGATTGATAATTTCCATATTTCACGAGTACGATTGGGGCAGTGAGCGTCCCCTGGTAGTGATCGCGTTGTGAGGGAGGAAGAAAGAGTTGATTGGCATTACTATCTTGATTCATCGGACTTTTTAGCGAAAAGAATCTTTCATTGCATCAGGGGATTGCCATGACTCATATCTGGGATTTCTCCTGACTGGAATGATTGAACTTCCCCTGTTATTGGTATGACTTCATCCTATGAAATGAATGCCGCGCTGTCGCCAACTCAGAGTCGCGCGACCGAAGCATCCGTCATCTGAACCGAATGAGCAAGAGAGCTTCAAAGCAACTTTTGAGCAGCAAGTACGGCAGTTGGTTAAGCAACGAGAGCCTCAAGATACTCGACCCGTATTGGTGGTGGCATCGGATGAAGGGCATTTCGGTCGCACGGGAGAGCTTAGTAGTTGTTGGTGTCCAGCAGGATTTCGCCCTACAATTGCTCGTCAACAGGTGAGGCAATACATCTATGCCTTCGTCGCTGTGGCTCCTGCATTAGGAATGATGTCTTCCTTAGTCTTGCCCTATGCCAACACGAAGATGATGAATCTGTTTTTGCAGCAAGTATCGCTGGAGTTTAGAGATTATTTCATCGTCCTACAACTTGATCGGGCAGCATGGCATCGCGCAAAACGATTGCAGGTACCGGAGAACATTCGACTGTTGCCACAACCGTCTTATTCCCCTGAAGTAATGCCTGCCCTTGCATATTTGGGATGACATCCGCGAGAAGCATTTTGACAACCACATCTTCAAATCGTTGGATTTAGTCGAGGACACATTATGTGATGCGTTGAAACAACTGATTGACGAGCCAGAAAGATTACAGTCAATGACGTTTTTCCCCCATATGAGAATTACCGTTTAGAACGCAACTTAGTATTACATCGTCTGGCGGATGGGGCGGACAATCACTTCATTAACGTCAACATCGTTTGGTTGGGAAACAGCGTATAAAACGGCTCTGGCGATCGCCTCTGAGGGAAGTGCAGTTTTGCGAAATTCTTTTAACAATCCTTTGGATGACTCATCGGTGGTATCAGAGCCAAGTTCGGTTTCAACGACACCCGGAGAGAGGGTAGTGACGCGAATATTTTGTGATTCCTGCCGCAATCCTTCGGAAATTGCCCAAACCGCATATTTGGTTGCACAGTAAACTGCCGCAGTAGGTACTACCACATGGGCACCAATGGACGCAGTATTGATGATTTGCCCGCCACCTTGCGCTTCCATAATCGGTAGCCCCGCCACGATACCATTCAATACGCCCCGGATATTCACATTAATCATGTTGTCCCATTCCTCGACTTTCAGAGCATTCATCGGAGATAGGGGCATCACGCCTGCATTGTTAAAGATGACATCGACGCGACCAAATTTGTCTTTGGCAAACTCAACAAATGCTTTCACATCTTCGCGATCGGTGACATTGACCGCTTGAAATTCTGCTGTACCACCGGATGCGTGAATCTCCTCGACTAGCTTTTCTAGCTTGTCTGTCCGCCGTGCCCCCAAAACGACTTTTGCACCATTTTGGGCGAGCAGCTTCGCGGTGGCTTCACCGATACCGCTACTGGCTCCGGTGATAGCAATTACTTTGTTTTCTACATTCAACATGATGGTTCTCCTGGCTGTTGACTGTTGAGGTGGATTGAAATTAAATAAACTGACCCCCAGAGACTTCGATTCTCTGTGCATTCACCCAGCGATTGTCTGCGGAGAGCAATACTGCGATCGCCCCGCCGATATCATCCGGAAGACCCACACGACCCAGAGCCGTTTGCGAAGCGAGAAAGTTGTTGATTTCTGGATTGTCACGGACTGCACCGCCCGCAAAATCTGTTTCGATCGCGCCCGGAGCCACAACATTTACGGCAATCTGTCTGTGTCCTAGTTCTTTTGCCATATATCGGGTCAGCACCTCGATCGCACCTTTCATGCTGGCATAAGCTGAGTAGCCCGGCAGCGTGAAACGAGCAAGACCCGACGAAAGATTCACAATCCGTCCGCCGTCCTTGAGCAGGGGCAGCAGCTTTTGGGTAAGAAAGAAAACGCCCTTGAATTGGATGTTCATCAATCGATCAAAATCGTCCTCAGTGGTTTCGGCAAAC
>DASQMM010000093.1:0-1587 GCA_035645495.1 Brevibacillus sp.
AGCACACTTGGCAAAAAAGGGGCTTTCCCGTCGCAGTATTGCCCGCAAGCTGTCCAGTTTGCGCAGCCTTTGTCGTTTTTTAATGCGTGAAGGTCAATTGGAACAAAATCCATTTCAACTGGTCTCGACTCCTAAAATGGAAAAGAAACTCCCTTCCTTTTTGTATCCGCAAGAAGTGCAGGCGTTTTTTGATCTTCCCGACATGACTACGCCTTTAGGAATTCGTGATCGATTGATTTTTGAACTCCTTTATGCAAGCGGCATGCGCGTGTCCGAATTGGTCATGCTAACGATACAGGATGTCAATCCATCTATGGGAGTCGCCCTTGTATACGGAAAGGGCGCAAAAGAACGATATGTTCCAATCGGAAGTTATGCTTGTGACATTCTTCGGCAATACCTAGAATATGGAAGAGATAAGCTGATGGCGGGCAAGGAAGACCACGGCAGACTGATCGTGAACTACCGGGGAGAGCCGTTATCGGATCGAAGTGTTCGCCGGATCGTGGACAAATATGTCGAGACTTATGCGCTTCATCTGCGTGTGTCACCCCATACATTTCGTCACACATTTGCGACCCATATGCTGAACGGAGGCGCGGATCTTCGCGTTGTTCAGGAGTTGTTGGGACACGTCAATATTTCGACGACACAGGTATACACACATGTGACCAAGGAGCGGCTTCGTCATGTATACGACACCGCTCATCCGCGCGCATCGATGCGCAATTCCGGTTCCACCAATACGTAATCGGAAGGAAGCCGATATTATGGAACAATTTCATGCCACAACCATTTTTGCCGTGCATCACAATGGCTCAGTCGCGATGGCAGGGGATGGTCAGGTTACCTTTGGCCAAAGCACAGTCATGAAACACGGAGCAAAAAAAGTAAGACGTCTCTACCGAGGAGAGGTGCTTGCCGGTTTTGCCGGATCTGTAGCAGATGCGATCACTCTCTTTGAAAAGTTTGAAGGGAAACTGGAAGAGTATCATGGTAACCTGCAGCGGGCAGCGGTTGAACTGACAAAGGAATGGCGTATGGATAAGGTCCTCCGCCGGCTCGAAGCGATGATGATCGTAGTCAACAAAGAACATATCCTCTTGCTGTCAGGAAACGGAGAAATCATCGAACCCGATGATGGCATCTTGGCGATTGGTTCCGGAGGCAGCTTTGCGCTGGCTGCAGGTCGCGCATTGAAAAAATATGCGCCGCATCTGAGTGCCCGCGAAATTGCAGAAGCGTCATTGCATACGGCTGCCGATATTTGCGTCTTCACGAACCATAATCTAGTAGTGGATGAGTTGAACTGATCAAAAGGGAGGTTTATCCGTGCGAAATGATGAGCAGTTGACCCCGCGAAAGGTCGTCGAACATCTGGACAAATACATCGTCGGACAGGCGCAAGCGAAGAAGGCGATTGCCGTAGCCCTTCGTAATCGCTATCGCAGAAGCAAGCTGCCCGAGCAGATGAGAGACGATGTCGTGCCCAAAAACATTCTCATGATCGGGCCGACAGGGGTAGGGAAAACAGAGATCGCTCGCAGGATTGCCAAGCTGACGGGAGCTCCCTTTATCAAGGTGGAA
>DASQMM010000094.1:0-2801 GCA_035645495.1 Brevibacillus sp.
GGCTGTGAGATTACACAGCATCGTGCCAAGCCCGTGTCCGACGGAGAAAAATAAGGCCAATGCCGTCACTTGCAGAGCTGCAGGCGTATTTTCCCGAACAAACTGAGCAGCAGTAGCCAGGTAAAAGCCGACGGATATTCCCTGAATAAAAAAGAGCGCAATGACAGCTGTCGTGCTGGGTGCTGAGCTGTACCAGAACCAGCGAATGGCAGAAACACTGGCTGCCAGTAAAATAGTCAGCTCCAGTCCCCAACGGCGCGCGCAATAGCCAGCCAGCTTCATGCACGGAGCTTCGCTTCCGGCAAAAAGCAGAAAGGCAAGTCCGACACCCGCTACCGTCCCGCCAATCTCCTGGTAGTACAAAGAGAACCAGATGTTGTTCGCATTAATCGAACCAAATACGAAGAACGACGCCGCCAGAAACAGCAGAAAACGCGGCAGCTTCAGCAGGTCTTTGATTCCCGCCAGCATGCTTGTCGTAAATTTTGGAGCCGCAGCCGTTTCCACAGGTACACGCTGAAGGAACAGGATCGCTGCAACCATCGCTGCAAAGTAAGAGATGAAAATGACCGACGGACCCCATTTTTCAATCAAAAGGCCCGTAACAAAAGCGGCCAGGGCAAAGCCCACCGCTCCCCACATGCGGATGTCGCCGAACTGCAACTGATATTTTTTTACGTAGCCGAGAGCGATGCTGTCCGATACGGGAACAACAGCACTTTGAAACACAGAGAGCAGCGTATACAAAATCAAGACTAGCGCAAAGGTGGAAACAGCCGGAAACAGCAGGCCGATCAATCCGGAGACAAGCAGTGTCAGCACAAGCACACCTTTGCGGATCTGAAACTTGTCACAAATCATTCCCCAGAGCGGCTGGGTCACAATGGAGACGATAGGTGTAGTTGCACTGATCAGCCCGATCTGCGTTCCGGTCAGGTTGATCGACTGGTAATACTGCATGATCAAGGGAGTAAAAGCCCCAAGTCCATAGTAAATGAACAGATAAAGAGCGCTGAGATGTACCAGCTTGCTCCCAGCGCTGCTTTTTTGGCGGTCAAATTGTGTTTGCATAGCGTCTCCTATTTAACCGCGGGCAAAATTTTTGCCATGTTCACCGTACGTTTCTTCTCCCATGTGGCCGGGTTGAATTCATCGAACTGCTCCAAAAAGCTGATAACCTCCTTGGTCAGCGGCGTAGGCGTCGAAGCACCAGACGTCACCGCGATGTTCTTCTTCCCTTTCAGCCATTCAATGTCCAGTTCGGACAGATCAGCAATCCGGTAGGACGGTACGTTGGCAATCTCCTCCGAGACTTGTGCCAGGCGGTTGGAGTTGTTGCTCCGCGGATCGCCGACGACGATGCACAGGTCTGCCTCCCCCGCTTGTACGGCCACAGCTTCTTGCCGAACCTGTGTAGCCAGACAAATCTCATTGTGCACCTCTACCTGCGGAAAACGCTCGACGATAGCTTCCATCAGATGCTTGACATCCCATTGGCTCATGGTCGTCTGGTTGGTCACAATCAGCTTGTCTGCGGGCACCTCTCCGATCGCATCCAGGTCCTCCAGCTTTTGGACAAGATGCACATGATCCGGCGCAATGCCAATTGCTCCCTCCGGCTCGGGATGTCCCTTTTTGCCGATATAGATGACGTGGTAGCCTTCTTTGACCTTTTCCCGAATCAGATCGTGGGTCTTGGTCACGTCCGGGCATGTCGCATCCACGACAGTCAGGCCCTTATCGCGCGCTTTTTTGCGCACCTCTGGCGAAACCCCGTGAGCCGTAAAAATAACGGTTCCCTCGTCGATTTGATCCAGCAGAGCCATTCTGTCCTCGCCGTCCAGCGTTTTGATTCCTTGCTTCTCAAACGCCTCCACGACGTGCGCATTGTGTACGATCATACCCAATATGTGAATCGGACGCGGCATGTTGGCGTCTTGAGCGGTCTTGACTGCCAAAACCATCGCATCCACGACACCATAACAGTATCCGCGGGGGGAAATCTTGATGACTTCCATCTCAGCCCCTCCTCATTTATCAAATGACTTGCTCCCGATCATTATACCTTATTTTGCGTCTTCCCGCTTCTGTTCATATACCTTCAGATTGGTATATACCACCTTAAGCAGCGGAGTGGAAAGCTGAAGCTCTTGGGCGCGCTTCAACAGATAGCCTTGCAGATGATCGGCTTCGACGGGAAGCCCTTTTTCCATGTCCCGCAGCATGGAGGATTTCATGCCGGCATGCGTTTTTTGGAATTGCTCCATTTGTTTGTCCACAATATCAGCATCGAGCGGCGCTTTCAGAGAGCGCATGACCAGAGCGACCTCTTCCGCCAGCTTCCAGGTCAACTCCAGCCCGGATGGTGTCGAATAGATGGGACCGACTGACGAATTCATCAGCGTCGTGACTCCTGAAAGCGTCGTGATCAGCAGGTACTTGTGCCAAACCTCCCGCTGGATGTGGCTGCTCGCTCGAAACTTCCCTACAATCCCTGAAAAGGCTTCCTGGATCCGCAGGGCACGCTCGCTTTCTCCGCCTTCCCACTCGCCGAAGACAGCGTCATGGTTCTTGCTGGTTTGTACGATATCCCCCTGTGCGTTCATAGTCGATTCAATGTAGCAAAGCCCGCCCATGACCCGCTCCTTGCCGAAACGCTCCCACAGCGCCTCCATGTGCGCAAAACCGTTGAGCAACGGTATGATGACAGTCTGTGCACCTACATACGGAGCTATCGAATCAATGCTGTCTGCCAAATGATAGGCTTTATTGGACAAGAGGATGACGTCAAATTCCCCGGC
>DASQMM010000095.1:0-5501 GCA_035645495.1 Brevibacillus sp.
CTCGGTATTGAGGCCGTTGTTCAACATAACAGATGGAGCGGCAAAAACTGCCCGAGAATTATCAGGAGCCGTCCTGGAGGCTGGGAGAGCTTTTTGCAGAAAGTGAGAAATAAGATGGTAAGCGATTCTAACAAGTCTGTGGAAAACAGTGTGGACAAAGCGGCATTGAGACTTGAAGAATGGGAGCGCGAAGCTGGTTTGAAAGCGATTGACAGTCTTGCTGCGAAGGGATTGCTTAATGACCCTGATGGTTGGAAAAAACGACTGGCAGATGACCCGAAAAGTGTTCTGGAAGAATTACCCTGGCTGATGTTTACCTTGATTGACCGAGCAACAGAAAATATAGCACAACAATAGAGATGCCCTCCTTCGGATTTCGAGTCCGGGGAGGGCATTTTTTATTTGAACAGTTTTTTGATCAGCGAAAAAATATCGAATGTCGTCCTGGTGTACGCCTTGTTGTATGCGTACTTTTTCGGATTCCTCAACCATCCCCAGCCCTTGGGCATTTTCAATCCTGCACGATGCACCACCTGACGTTTCAGACTGGTCCTTGCCGAGATCCTCCTTTTTAGACTGGGCTTCCTCATCCCGAATTTCAATGCAATCACCGTCCGCTTTTTGACAATTGTACCAGATCATTCACTGACAGGGGCGACAATATGGACATTTCTTTAAGATACCTGATATAATGCAAACAAACGTTCCTGTATAGGTGATATCATGGAGCCTCACGAAATATTTCAACACTGGTTTATTCATCATAAGACCGTCGATTTCCTGAAAGAAGACCTGGAGCGATCAAAAGACGCGCCGTTGAGATTGCCGTATGCACTGACGGAGAGTATCCGGCTCATAGGTAGGAGGGCGCACGCATCGGAACGCAAAGCAGCAAGCGAGATGAAAAGTGCAGGAATTAGACTCGTAAATGAGTTTTACGATCAGAGGGAATATTTCGCTGTCTGGTCGTATCGCGGCGCGACACAGATGCTACGTCTGCATGAAAACGTCGTCCGGATCCAAGCTCAGAAGAAGGTAGAGGAAATAACGAAAGAAATATTTGAGCAGAGAGACGGCCCGCCTCAAGCATAGGTGGCGGGCCATCAACTTTTCAATAAGTCCGAAATGCACCGAGTTTGGAAAACCCGAAATGGCAATCCTTCAGGCACTGGGATCCGGTTCTCGGTCAAGATGATCAGCCAGGGAAAAACAGGTGCGCTTTTGTTCTGCCAGGGCTCACGGGCAACATCACCACGGTGGTAAAGAGTGCGATACCTCGCAAATTTGTCTTGCCACACCCCTGGCGTAAACTGGTTTCGCTGCACCTCAATATACAACGGCTTACCCCAAAGAGCAAAGATATCAGGTTCAGGCAGCCCCTTGCCGTACTTAGGCTCTGGTATAAAAATGTCCGGTGCCCGCAGAAGCGTCATCTGATGATAAACAGCGGCGATCTCCAGGTAGTGCGGGATCTTTTGAGAGTCGCGTTTGATCGGTGACGGCTTCGGTGCATATACGTATGGTGCGTGGCTGGTGATGACCTCGATTTCCCCACGATCGCGCAGCCGGCGCAGCACCCGGTTGGCTGCATTAACGCCGTCACGGATTCCGCCAAAATGGAGCCTGATAATGTCGTCCCTAGATAGACAACGAAAACGATCGAGGTCTTTCAGGATAGCTTTATCGCGTGCTCGCATGGGATTTTACCTCCTGATCCATAAGGGCTTGTAAAAGCTCACGTAGCTCGTTGCTTTCTTGTTGATCCAGTTCAACCGGCTGCGGAATGTCGGGGTTGATCGGTGGGATCAGTGGTGTTTTCTTGACCCCGGCATAGCGCTGCTTTATCTCAGCAATCTGTGCCCGTGCTTCCTTTGGAGCAATCCAGGGAGTCTGCACCTTCCGCATATGCATGGCATCTTTGACATAGCATCGGCCTTTCACCTGGAGATCTGCAGCGTCTGGCTTCCCTAGGAGCATTCGGCTGTTCAGGTCGTCGCTCATCCGGTAGGCGATCCGCACGTTTAGGTTGTTCTTGAGCTTGCCGTCCATCACTTCCCGGTCTACCCGTTGTTGCGAGAGCACAAGGAAGATGCCGAAGCTCCTACCCAATTGGCCGATCTCCTCCAGGACGTCATGTGCTGCAGATTCTCCCTCAAGGCTGGCCACCTCATCGATACATACCGCCACGTAAGGAAGGAGCTCACCAGTCAGCTCCTCGTATTCGTCCAAGTCTACAGCTCCCGCAGCGTGAAATTGTTCTTGTCGGTACTGGAGGATTTCGTGTACTTCCGCCAGCATCGCGACGACTTCCCCCTTCCTGACGGCGATACTACCTTCTACGTGGGGGACTCCTCGATACATACCGAACTCGGTCATTTTGAGATCTCCCAAGAATAGCCTGAGCCGATCCGGACCGTACACCTGCAGCCAGGTGTTGAGAATCACGCGTAGGGCTGTTGATTTGCCCCAGCCAGTGACGCCGACTAGCCCGACATGCGGCGTTTGCTTGAGGTCAACGGCCACGCTTCCGTTGTATGCCTCACCGATGTACAGGGCAAAACCTCCTGCTTTTTTCATAGCTGCCTGGGCGATCTCCAAACTATACGCTGCCTTGGTGGGTAGCTCCTTGGGGATCTGCAGACGGAATCTTCCTGCCTTGTCATTGACCAAGTGTGCAGTAGGCCCAAAAAGCTGCTGGAACACCCAGGCACGGCTCTCGATAACCGATGGATCCATGCCGGTCGGTAAATGTAGATTGACAGTTGTGCAGCTGCCCGCGACGGTGACACGCTCGATAGTCGGGAATATCCGGTATGGTTTGGTTTTACCATCTCCCAAGTCACGGCGCTGTTTCTCCACGTAAATGCCTGCAGCAATAAACCCTCTGACAAGTTGCTCTCTCATTTTGGCTCGTTTGTTTACCCAGGCTGGTACTCTCAACGCGCAATAGGTAAGCAAGCAGGCCGTGGTTATTCCTTTAGCGAGAACATACAAGCCATCCGCCAGGCGTACACTCGGTAGCCCTCCCAGCATTGTGCTTCCAAACAAATCGATCACGATATCTCGAACAAGGTCCTTCAGGTAATCATCCAGGGTAATCGCAGCACTCTCCAAAACGTTCATACAATTCAGCCTCCTCTGCGCTTGAGCTCGCGCTTCGCCATGCTCACCGCTCCGCTCTTAACATGATCACCGATTCCTCTCTCACATGGTTTCTCAGCTTGTTTAATGGGGTAGGGTTATGGCGGTGGATATGTCTGTTCCTGGTGAGGTTCCTGGTGTAGTAATAGAGTATAGAGCAGGGATTGTCCATTATTCCGGCGAAAAGGAAAATAATCAGTACTGCCTGATTTTTGGACAAGGAGGGTCAGAATGAGAGGTCTGGGGAAACCAAGGACAAAGTTTGGAAAGTGGCTTGACGAGAGAGGAATAAAACAGAGCTTCATAGTTAGCAAGTCTGGTGTGGGGCGGTCAACAGTGAGTGATATGGCATCGAAAATAAATTATCAGCCAGAGTACCAAAACATGGTTAAAGTAATAAAGGTATTGAAGGAAATTGACCCAACATTAACCATTGAAACATTTTGGCCACCTGAGTATAAAACAGAATGTCCTTAACAGAATTAGGGTGAGGGACGTCTGGGGACGAAACGGGGACGAGCTTCACTTGGATGCACAAAAATCCACAAGGATACGAACGGATACGAACAGGAAAAACCCTTGATAATCAAGGGTTTTTGAGATTGGCTCGTTTTCACAAACCGATTTATTTTCACTGGCAGTGTAGAGGTCAGGGTAAGTCCCGCGCCAGGACTCTGACGTCCCATGGTGGATTTAGCTCCAATCCGGCTCTTGTATTTTTCAACTCCTCACTTTATAATGAGTAAAAATTCACTCAAAAATATAGGGGAAATTATGCCACGAACGAAAGAACAGTTTGCAGAAATGCGTAACGCAACAAGAGAGAAAATACAAGCCGTAGCTATGCAGTTGTTCGCTCAGAAGGGATTCGGCATGACGAATGTTCAAGAAATTGCCGACAAAGCTGGAATCAGCATCGGGCTTTTATACAGGCACTATAGAACAAAAGATGATTTGTTTAGTGAATTGGTGGAATATGCGCTAACCGGTCTTACCAGGGTTGTTGAACGATTCGAATCTGACGAATCACCAAAAGCACTCATGGATGAATTTGTAAAAGAAATTTATTGTGACATGGTTGCTAACGATGATCTTGCCAATTTGATGATTATGATATCGCAGTCGTTTAATCATAATGAGATTCCGACTGTAAATAAAAGCTTGATTACTGCGACTAGCAAACTAATCAAGCGGGGACAGAGTCTTGGCGAATTCGTATTGGGAGATTCTTATGAGATGGCTTTGTTTTTCTTTGCTGTCATTCGAGGGTTGGCTGAAATGAAAGTTAAGTTGAAAAACGATTTTGTTATGCCCTCCCCAACGATCATTACAGCCTTCCTTTATGGGAAAGGAGAATGAGTAAGGATGTATACCATAATTAGAGCGGATCAAACCGATTTGAATGTAAGATCGCAAATGGCAGAAGTATTTGCAGATGGGTTCACGCAGTGGCTTGGTTTTTTTTCAAAGGACAGAAATAAAATTTCCAAAGCCTTTGCTCATATGTTTGTTGAGAATCAATTTTATTTAGCCCTTTCTGGTGACAAAGTTGCGGCAATGGCTGCTTGCACGGACGGCACGGATCTTTCGGTTAGACTCAATACGAGACAATTGATTCGACATCTGGGCTTTTACAAAGGAATGCTTGCAGGCTTATTACTTAAGCGAGAACTTCAAGTGCCATTCCATAATCCCGGCGGTGATAAATGTTCGATCGAGTATGTCGGAACTGCACTCGAATTCAGAGGTCAAGGAGCAGCTTCGCAAGTCATAAACTATATTCTTGAAAGTACGCCATACAAAGTGTACTTGATTGAAGAGGTTGCCGACACGAATATTCCGGCAATAAAACTATACGAGAAGTTAGGGTTCAAGGAATACAAGAGGAAATCGTTCTCAAGAAAGGTAGCTGAGAAAAACGGAATAAACCATCTTATATCTTTGGAATATGTGAAATGAAGATCGAACCGATGCTTGGGCAATGAAACCGATGATGTCGGTAGAGTGCTACACTGGCAGTGTAGAGGTCAGCGGTTCGATCCCGCTATGCTCCACCATAAAGAAGTCGCTAAACGCTTGGGTTACCGAGCGTTTTTTTGTTTTTCTTACAAGAAATTGCTTCGGATGGTCTAGGGGAGATGTGGATTCTTCTCATAAGCTGCTCGTAATTCGTTGATATTTATTCTGTTCATCCCATATACTTGAGGAGCATTTGCTGCAAAAGGAGGGGTTCTTGTGCGTGAAACTTGTGTCCCGCCCGGTGTGAAATTAAAAGATACTGGCTTTGGTTACACACTATCATTAATTGGTGGCAAGTATAAGATGATCATCATTTATTGGTTATCTGAAAATCGGGTAAT
>DASQMM010000096.1:0-3171 GCA_035645495.1 Brevibacillus sp.
GGCCAATTCTGGTCGGCTGCGCTGGCTCTGGCTGTACACAGCGGTGCGTATATCGCGGAAATTTTCCGTGGCGCCATTCAATCGATTGACAAAGGACAGATGGAGGCCGGGCTTTCACTGGGGATGTCGCCTGCTCAAACCATGCGTCGCATCATCCTGCCGCAGGCTTTAAAACGATCCATACCGCCATTGGGCAATCAATTCATCCTTTCCTTGAAAGAATCTTCTCTCGGTGCTTTCATCGCGATGGACGAGTTGTTCTCGATGGCTCGCCGCTTGTCCGCAGAGACATTTGATGAGATGACGTTCTTCTTGATCGTCGCCGTGTACTACCTGGTGATTGTGATGTTCTTCACCTATCTGGTCAATAAAATGGAAAAGCGTCTGGCAAAAGGGGACTCGTAGGAGGGATACCATGAGCGAGAAACAAGCAATGATCCGCGTGAAAAACCTGAAGAAAAGCTTCGGAGAGGTTGAGGTGTTGAAAGACATTAATCTGGATGTGAAAAAAGGGGAGGTCGTCGTGCTGATCGGAGCCAGTGGCTCGGGAAAAAGCACGTTGATTCGCTGCATCAATTTTCTGGAAATCAAGAACGGGGGAGACATCTTCATTGAAGGCAAAAGCATCGATCCGAAGAAGGATGATCTCTCGAAGGTGCGCCAAAAGGTAGGGATGGTCTTTCAACACTTCAACCTGTTTCCGCACAAAACGGTTCTGGAAAACGTCATCGAAGCACCGCTGATCGTCCGCAAAATGAACAAGGAAGAAGCGAAGAAGGAAGCCATGCAGCTGTTGAAAAAAGTCGGTCTGGAAGAGAAGGCGGACGTCTACCCTTCTGCGCTGTCTGGAGGTCAAAAGCAGCGTGTAGCGATCGCGCGCTCGCTTGCGATGAAGCCGGAAATCATGTTGTTTGATGAGCCTACTTCAGCACTTGATCCCGAATTGGTTGGTGAAGTGCTGGAGACGATGAAACAGCTTGCCCGTGAAGGGATGACCATGATTATTGTGACGCATGAGATGGGCTTCGCCAAGGATGTAGCAGATTGGGTCGCCTTTATGGATAAAGGAAAAATCCTGGAGCTTGCAGCGCCACATGAGATTTTTAACCATCCGAAAGAGGAGCGGACAAGGGAATTTTTGACGCGTGTCTTGTAAAACAGGCCAACAGCAAAGAAAAGCGGTGGTTTAGCCTATCGCTTTTTTTCTTTGCCTGCTTGACCAATTCCAGACTCCCTTATGATAATGGTAAGTGATGGTAGTTCGCGGAAAAAGTGGGAGGAGTTCGATGAATTTTGACCTGATGGTTCCCTTGGCAGAACGGACTGCCGTGTTGATCGTGGCTGCCTTGTTGTTTACACGTGTTCGCGCTTTTCGGAGTATTTTGAACCAAAGGGCGACTCGCAAAGAAAATGCCATTATGGTTTTAATCTTTTCCGCCATCTCGATCATGGGCACCTACAACGGCATCTGGTATCAGGATGCGATCGCCAATTCGCGGGTGATCGGCACGGTTGTAGCCGGACTTTTGGCGGGGCCTTGGGTCGGGCTCTTGACCGGGCTGATAGCAGGGATTCATCGCTATACCTTGGGGGGTTTTACGGATCTGGCTTGTGCGGTGTCGACGATCAGCGAAGGGGTAATCGCGGGATTGGTGTACCAGTATCGCAGAAGCCGAAATCAGGAGATCGGCTGGACGACAGCTTTGGTCGTGGGCTTTATCGCGGAGTGGATGCAGATGGGCATCATCCTGCTGCTGGCGCGGCCGTACGCAGAGGCTTGGGCATTGGTCAAGTCTATAAGCATCCCGATGTCAGTCGTCAATTCCGTAGGCATCGCCATTCTGATCATCATCATCGACCTGGCGAAAAAAGAAGAGGATCGCGTCGGTGCCTTGCAAGCTCAAAGGACCATGCAGGTGGCGGACAAGACGCTCTCCTATCTGCGTCAGGGGCTGACATACGAATCCGCGCAGAAGGTAGCAGAGGAAATTTTGCGGACAACACGGGTTGCCGCTGTCGCCATCACGGATACCAAGACCGTTCTGGCTCACGTCGGAGCAGGTGCTTCCCATCATGTGGTGGGTCAGGGGATCACCACAAAAGCGACGCGGGAGGTGCTGGACACCAAGCAGGTGATGATCGCGCGCAACAAAGAGGAGATCGGCTGCAAGGAGCAAAACTGCTCGCTTCGCTCCGCCATCCTGGTGCCGCTGCTGCGCAAGCGGGAGACGGTCGGCGTGCTCAAGCTCTATCAGGATCGTTCCCGCAAGCTGTCAGCCGTCGACCTGGAGCTGGTTCGCGGATTGGGCAATCTGATTTCGACCCAATTGGAGCTGGCCGAGCTGGAGAGGCAGTCGCGACTTTTGGCAGACGCAGAAATCAAGGCATTGCACGCACAGATCAACCCGCATTTTTTATTCAACGCTCTCAATACGATTGTTTCGTTCATCCGTTTTCGTCCCGAACAGGCGCGCGAACTGCTGATCCATCTCAGCGAGTATTTTCGCCGGAATCTGCACGATTCAGGAGGGTTCGTCACCTTGTCCGAGGAACTGGAGCACATCGAGGCGTATCTGGCGATCGAGCGTGCGCGCTTTGGCGAGAAGCTGAAGGTAGATTACCACATCGAGCAAGGGGTGGAACGGTTTGTGGTGCCTGGATTGATCCTACAGCCCCTGGTAGAAAATGCAGTCAAACACGGGCTGCTGCCTAAAAAAGAAGGCGGGGTTGTGACCATATCAGCACGACGCCTGGATAAGCAGGTGCTTGAGTTGACCGTTTCGGACAACGGAGTTGGGATGGAAGTGGATGAGGTCCCGGCGCCGCAGCCGCAAAAGGACGGGAATAGACGCTTGTCCGGGATCGGACTCACCAATGTAAAGGGGCGGATACAGTCCATCTACGGACCGCCGTATGGAATTGTCATTTCAAGCATACCGGGTGAAGGAACGACCTGTACCATACAACTTCCGATAGGAGTGAATCTGCGTGCTGCAAGTATTCATCGTGGATGACGAAGCGCCTGCGAGAGCAGAGCTTCGCTATTTGCTGGAGCAATTTGCCGACGTACAGGTCATCGGAGAGGCGGGCAGCGGGGAAGAGGCGGTCGAGCAGGTTCTTGGACTTGAGCCGGACGCTGTGTTTTTGGATATTCATCTGCAGGATCGGGAC
>DASQMM010000097.1:0-2878 GCA_035645495.1 Brevibacillus sp.
TTCACTCTGTCGCTGTGGTCAGTCCGAGAAAAAGCCTTTCTGTGATGGGACGCATAAGAAAATCGGGTTTGAGAGTTCGCCTCGGGCGAAGTAGGCTTCTCTCGGTTAATGGGGCAACATCTCAAGGTAAAGGAGGGATTATGATGGTTCATTCAGAAGAGCAGAATAAAGGAAACGAAACAAACGAGTACTTGCAAGCAAGCAGTGACTACGCAGAAGCCTTAGAACAGTCCGGCACAGCTGAAGCAAGTGATGAATTTGGACCTGACATTGGCATTCCTTCGAATTACGAAGCGAATCAGGTTGGGCAAAAGAAGAGTATGTCCGGGTTTGCAGTCAGTAGAGATATTGGAAGGCTATAAATCCTCGATTTTCGAGGATTTTTTTGTATGCTTTTGCTATGATTTACGCAGTTTGGCCTATTCGAGTATTTCCATCGCCCGGCTTCCTCCCTTTCGTTCATGAGCAGGTATTTTCACTTTCATGTGCAATTTAAATCGTTACCAAACATGTAGTAGGTGATTCAAATGACGAGAGTCCCGCCGATTCTAATTTTCTTCCTGAATTTCGTGACAGGTATCCCTGCTGTTTTTGTATGTATCTTTTCGGGTTTGCTTATCTTTGGATTCGGGCCCATTACATTATCACCCGTGAAGGAACCGCCGATGCTCCCTTATGAAACTCCGTCACAACCGATTGAGTCCCAACTAATGGGAATCTTGATTGTAATTTTGTACTGCTGTTTTATTATTTTGGGGAACAAGTGGCTGCTTTCTGACTCCCCGTATACATTTGAATATCGTTTGATTGCATACCTAGGTCTCTTCATCGGGATTTTTGTTGGTTTTAGCTTGGTTGGTTAGACTCTCTCCTCCTTGTTCAAACATGTAGCGGTATACTGCCCTTGATCACAGAAAATATTTCGTGTTTTTGCTAATTACATACAAATGTTGAAAATGATCAAAAACTCAATGGTGGAAATCTAATGAAAAAACTCGAAAAATTTATTATTTATTTTTTTAGCTTTATTTTCTTTCCCGCAGGATTGATTATTTGGCTCGTCTCCATGTTTAACCAAAACCAGGAATTTAAAAGTGTGGGACGAAAAGCTTTATATGTTGTTGCTGCCTCTTTTTACCTTCAGCTACTGATAGGTGTCCTTAATTTTATTGTGTACACCAATATTAAATTAGCCTAGTCCTGGTTTGGCACCAGCGAAAAAAGGAAAAACCGTCAGGGTAAAACCCTGACGGTTTTTCACGCTTCTTTGGGCAATACGATCCCACGATAAAGCTGAACGGTGATGTAGTAGTAAATCGCATAGATCGCTAGGAAAATCAAGGTTGGCACCCAGATGTTCACGTACGGGTCCAGGAGAATAAACGAAAACATTTGCATTCCAACCAAGACATGCGTAAGGCCTACCAAAGCCGGGAAGATGAAGACAAGGAACAGTTCCTTGTAAATGGAGCCGACCAGCAGCGATTGACGCACGCCGATTTTTCTCAGCATACTGTACCGGTCTTTGTCGCGTGTAGCGCCGGACAATATTTTGAACATCAGGCAGCTCGCCATCATTGCCAGAAAGGCAATTCCCAAAAAGAAGCCCATGAACATGGTGCCGCTCGTAAAGGCGTACACCGCTTCATACGTACTGTATTTGGTAGACAGATACACTTCCCGCCCTTCATCCTGATAAGACGGATTGATCCACTGTTTTTGCCGCTGATCCATTGCTTTTAATTCCGGTTTGTATTTCAAATAATCATCCACTTGGGCAAGCAACACCTGATGCTCACTGCCGGAAATTCCCTCATAGGTTGCCTGGTCTACAATCTTGACCGATCTGCCCTTCAGCATTTCATAGCTGATGATGAATTCACTGGAAATGGCCTGATCCCATTCTGCCGGAACCTCGTACAAGCTCGACATTTCATCCCGACTGGCAAATATGATGTACTCAGGATGAGGAAGCGGCTCCGTAACTCTTTTTGGCTTGTTATCGGACGAGTAATTCTCAAGGCTGTTGGTCGAAATCAATGGCGGATGAGCAAGCAGATCATCCTTTCTAAAGTAGAAACCTTTCTCGTCCATCTTGTAGCGGTACGTATTCTGTTCGATCACGTTCATATGGTTTAGAGCCTGATAATCCTCTTCTGCCGGATCATGCAGGGTAATGTCGTAGACGTGCTGCGCACTGGATATCAGATCTACGTTTTGCTGGAAAGCCAATCCCCCTGCCATCGCCCCGACGCCGAGTGCAATCAGCATCGCGACCGTTCCAAGCACTTTGGTCAGGTTGTTCACTCGAAAACGTAGCTGGGCAAAGGTAAATGCATTTAATTGACGATCGTTGAGCTGCTGGTTTTTCTTCAGCGCCTGGACAAACACAGGCAGCAGCGAGATAAAAATCAGGTACGTTCCGATCGTGGTGGCACCGGCTCCAACGATCAAACCAAGCACCTGGAGGGCCAAAATCTCAATGAGTGCGAAATAGCCTACAGCGATTAGGAACACTCCGATCAAAGCAACGACTATGGCGCCGATTCCTTTGCGTTTGATTTTGTCGTTTTGCTGCTCGGCTCGTATGAGATCCAGTTCAGTTGCCCGCGCCAAGCGGATGGCGTTGATGGTAGAGGTGATCAGGAACAACACCAGGAAAAATCCCCAAGTCATCCAGATCGCCGGCACATAAAATGGGTGATACCCCTCTGGAGAAATCTCCAATAGATTCATCAACAATTTGCCGATCCCACTGGACAGGACGACGCCGACGACACTTCCAATACATAAAGAAGCAATTCCCATTCCCAATGTTTCCCAGAAGAGAATCTGGCTGATCTTCCCTTTTTTTGCCCCTAGCACCATGTACATGCCC
>DASQMM010000098.1:0-2571 GCA_035645495.1 Brevibacillus sp.
CGTCCATTCGGGCGTAGGCATGTTCGTCAATCAGGGCGCACTGGCCTTTGAGCTTTGGACGGGGCAGACTGCACCTAGCGACAAGATGCGAGCCGTTGTGCTCGAACAACTGAAAAAATAAGAGGAGGCATGCCGATGTTAACCGGCAAGCAAAAGCGCTTTCTGCGCGCAGAAGCCCATCATCTCAGCCCTATTTTCCAAGTAGGAAAAGGCGGAGTGAATGAAAATATGATTACCCAAATCAAAGAGGCATTGGAAGTTCGTGAGCTGATCAAGGTCTCGATCCTGCAAAACAACCTGGACGACAAACACCAAGTGGCGGAAGATTTGGCTGCGGGGGCTGGCGCTGAGCTGGTTCAACTGATCGGTCATACAGTCGTTTTGTACAAAGAATCTCGCGAAAACAAGACGATCAAGCTGCCTTAGGAATAAAGGAGAGCCTTGTATGATGGAGCCACTGGATCGGGAAGCGTTGCTCGCCCGTGTGCGGGCACAGATGCATGACAAAAGGTATCAACACACATTGGGTGTGGCAGAATCGGCACGTCAGCTGGCTCTGCGGTTCGGTGCCGACCCGGACAAAGCGGAGCTGGCGGGATTTTTGCATGATTACTGTAAATGCTGGCCTGTAGACAAGATGGTTGAGATCCTGGTTCGCCATGATATGCCGCCTGAATTGCTGCAGGGCGAGAAGGAGCTCTGGCATTCTTTTGCCGGTGCGATCGTCATTCAAAGCGATCTCGGCGTGACAGACCCAGACATCATTCAGGCTGTCCGCTATCATACGACCGGCAGGGTGGGCATGACCCTGTTAGAAAAAGTCGTATGTGTGGCAGACTATATAGAACCGAACAGAGATTTTCCAGGCGTGGGAATGATTCGCGCTCTGGCTGAAAAGGATCTGGATACCGCCCTTGCTACAGCTTTGGGTGGAACCATCCAGTTCTTGATAGAAAAGCACAAGACGGTGTATCCGTTGACGCTTTTGGCTTATAACGACTTGGTTTCCCGCAAAGGGAGAGAAGGAGGGTTTAATGGTTAGGACTGTTGAAGATTTGGCTCGTTTGGTGATCAAGGCAGCAGAGGACAAAAAGGCGGAGAAGCTGACGGTGCTCGATATTAAAAATCTGTCAGTCATCGCAGACTACTTCATGATTTGCCACGGAAACAATGAGCGCCAGGTGCAGGCTATCGTCCGGGAAATCCGGGATCAGGCGCATAAGCATGGTTATCCGGTCCGCGGGATCGAAGGAGAAGAAGAGGGGCGCTGGGTGCTGGTAGACCTTGAAGATGTCGTCATCCACGTTTTCCATCGGGAAGATCGCGAATTCTACAATCTGGAACGTCTTTGGAAGGACGCCGAGGTCGTTATGTTCTCAGAAGAAGGGTAACGAAGATGGCATATACGCATATGGCTGCCGTCTACGACCAATTGATGGCAGAGACACCGTATGGAAAATGGCTGGATTGGGTAGAACAGGCATGGGGAGAGCAAAACAGGCCAAGTCATGTGATTGATCTGGGCTGTGGTACAGGCACGGTCGCAATCTCGCTTGCCAAGCGCGGATACCGCGTGACCGGGGTCGATCTGTCTGCGGAAATGCTCGCTATCGCCTACGACAAGATGCGGCGTGAACAGGTGGATGTCTCCTGGGTGGAGCAGGATATGCGCGAGCTTTCCCTGATGCCTGCGGACGCGGTCATCTCCCTGTGCGACTCTCTCAGTTATTTGACAGAAGAGGAGGACGTTCAGGAGACCTTCCGCCGTGTTTTTTCACAGTTGACACCAGGAGGTCTCTTCCTGTTTGACGTCCACAGTCCGTACAAGATCCTGCATGGCTTTGGCGACTCTACCTTTACTTATGTGGAGGACGAGGTATCGTACATTTGGCCATGTTTCTGCGATCCATTGCGTACAGAGGTTGAGCATCAGCTTACCTTTTTCATTCGCCAGCCCTCCGGTTTGTACGAGCGGGTAGAGGAGGAGCATTGGCAACGCGCCTATCAGCCTATCCAGCTGATGCGCTGGCTTACGGATGCAGGCTTTACCGACATCAAGCTGACAGCAGACTTTCTGGATATGCCGCCGCATGTGGAAAGTGAACGTCTATTTTTTGCAGCACGCAGGCCGAAAGATTGACACAGCTGGTTTGAATTGACTATAATCTGGTTATAACTACAAAAATCGACGCGTTAAAGAGGAATAGTAGGATCTCGTCTGCGACAACCAGAGAGTTGACGGCAGGTGCAAGTCAACCCAGGCCGATCTGAACTCACCTCCCAGCACTCTCCCTGAAGGCGTATGCCGTGCTGTGTAAGGGCGGGCGACTTGTCCACGATACGGATCCAACAAGCGGGTGAGCTGTTTTTCACCAAACTGGGTGGTACCGCGGGAGTATGCATAACCTCTCGTCCCTTTTCGTAAGCGATAGGGGCGTGAGGTTTTTTTATACTTTCAAAAGATAATTTCGCTAACGCGATAAAGGATGAAAGTATAAGAAAAACTAAGGCTTTCGCCATTGGATTTGGGCGATAAGCCTAGTTTTTCTAATTTTTCCGAGATGGGAGTGC
>DASQMM010000099.1:0-7199 GCA_035645495.1 Brevibacillus sp.
AACTGGCGGAGGAGTCGGATGCTCAATCCCTTCTGGCTCTGGAAGTGAAAAACAGGGACTTTTTTCAGCAGTTCACAGAACGAAGAGACGAGGCTTTCTTTACGTATGAAGGGCAGCTGGGTCGTATCCAAAACGCTTTGAAGATGCAGAAGGAAGACAGGGGATACCTCTTTTTCATCTTTTTACGCAGTACGGGGCAATTAATTGGTGAGGTGATACTAACCGAAGTAGTCCGTTACAATCTGCAAAGCTGCTGGATCGGCTACTTTTTGGATAAGGACTTCAATGGCAAAGGGTATATGACCGAGGCGGTGAAGCTGGTCGTCAGCTACGCGTTTACGGAATTGGATCTCCACCGGATCGAAGCAGGAGTCATGCCGCATAATACGGGTTCGATGAAAGTGCTGTTGAAAGCTGGTTTTACGAAGGAAGGCATTGCCCGAAAAAACGTGAAGATCAACGGGCGTTGGGAAGATCATCAGACGTTGGCGATGATTAAGGAGGATTGGCTGGCAAGGGCAGGGAAGAAGGTCCATAGGAAAAATCCCGGCAGTGTCGCCCCTCCGATCGGCTCCTATACGCATCTCACCACGGTACCAAATGGAGCGGGTTTACTCGTGTTGTCCGGGCAGATCGGAAATGATGAAAACGGAGAATTGCCGGTCGAGTTGAATCAGCAGCTATACAACGCACTGCAAAATATCAAGCATATTTTGGCAGAAGAATCTGTATCCGTAGATCAAATCATCAAAATCAACATCTGGGCGACGGAGGAAATGGATTGGCACTATTTCCATCAGGTGTGGCAGGAGTTTCACGGCGGGACTCCGCCTGCCATGACCATGGCTTATGTCCCGGCATTAGCGGTTTCTTCTTTAAAGGTGGAGATCGAAGCTTGGGCTGCCAAGTGGTGATTGCCCGAAAAGAACGGCCCTAGTGCCGCAGCCTTTGCATGGATCGCAGCGTGCAGGAATCAGAAGGCTTTCAAAGAATTGGGAAATGGGGGCAGCCCCAGAGAGGAGCGGGTACATGAACTTCACAATGAAAGAAGCCATTGAGGTTCTGGAGCGCACACCGAAGACGCTGGAGCATTTTTTATCCGGCTTATCGGACGAATGGTTGCATTGCAGGGAAGGAGAAGGAACCTGGACTGTCTCAGAAGTGATTGAGCACCTCATTGAGGGAGAAAGACAGAATTGGATTCCCAGATTGACGTGGATTCTCCAAGAAGGCGAAACCAAACCATTTCCCCCTTTTGATCGCTATTCCCACTTGCAGAAAAAGCATGAGAGCTCCATCGAAGAGAAGCTGTATGAATTTCATACGACCCGAACACAGAGTATTGCCAGCCTCAAGGAGTTGATCGATCCTGAACAGCATCTTGAATCAACGGGCCTGCATCCTGAATTCGGCTCGGTAAAGGCAAGAGAATTGATCTCTACGTGGGTTGTTCATGATCTCACGCATATCGCTCAAATCGTTCGGGTCATGGCGAAGCGATACAGTACGGACGTTGGGCCCTGGAAAGCCTATTTAGGGATATTGAAAGCAAAAGATGGTGCAAATTAACCTGTCTGCCTAAGCATCTCGCAGGTTTACGTCCCCGAAGAGAGCGGCGGGTGGTTCTCGTATATCGCAAGGATCGCATGTATTTCAGCGAGCACCTTGATGCGAAGCTCCTCCGGGGACAATACCTGCGCCAACGATCCAAAACCAAGAATCATTTCACAAGCATGCTCCAGCGTGGCAAATTGGATGGTCACTTCCAACCATCCGTTTTCTCCAGGTTCTTTTTCCAATATGGTAATGTAATTCTCCTGCTCCAAGCGTTCAAGCAGCTGTTCGCTGATTTTCAATTTGACTGGATAGCGAGGCAGCCTTTGTTTGAATTCGGCTGTTGATGCCTCCCAGTAGTTCGCCAAATGAAATTCCTGTGGATAGGGAAACGATTCCTGCAACACCTCCGCATAGGCGATCCGTGAGACGCGATAGGTCCGAAGCGAACCATCGCAATCGGCAACGAAGTACCATACCGAGCGTTTTGCAACCAACCCAAGGGGACATACGGTTCGGACCACGGTTTCAGTTTCTTGGTCGCGTTTATAGTGGATGCATAGCTTGAGATTAGCCCATACTGCTTCTTGAACAGTGGACAAGTAGGGATAGCTTTCTTTCGCTTGATGCCAGCCAGCGCCGTCAATATGGAACTTCTTCTGGATCAGCTCGATGTTGTTCTTGATCGAAGCGGGGGAAGAAGCGAGCAATTTTTGATAAGTGGCATCGAAATGCTTCTTGATGCCCAGATCCGCTAATAATCCAGGATGCGCCGAGACGATCAGGGAGAGAAATTCCTCAGCCTTAATCCCCGTCAAACTGGTTCGATATCCGTCTGCGAGCAGCCAGCCTCCGCCACTTCCGCGTTCAGAATAGACGGGCACTCCCGACATGCTCAATGCCTCCATGTCGCGCAGAATCGTCCTCTCCGATACCTCCAGTCTTTCCGCCAATTCTTTTGCGGTCTTTTTTCCCTCATTTTGCAGCAGCAATAAAATCGAAAGCATGCGATCGGCTCTCAGCGGTCTGCACCTCCAACGAAGTCTACCTGTAAAAATAGTACCACACAAATATGACAAAGGGTGTCATCTATCCCCTTTTACAATAAAGAGGATCATCATTGGAGGAGGAGTTGCAAGCGATGAAAAAGCCTTTGGAAGGAAAGGTTGCAGTGGTCGCGGGAGCTACGCGGGGCGCGGGCAGAGGAATTGCCGTCATGCTGGGGGAGGCAGGCGCAACGGTTTATTGTACGGGGCGAAGCGTGCGTGGCAATCCATCTGATTTGAATCGGTCCGAGACCATCGAAGAAACCGCAGAAATGGTGTGCGCCCGGGGCGGCATCGGAATCCCCGTCCAGGTCGATCATACGGACGCGGAACAAGTGAGAACGCTGTTTGAGCGTATCCAGGCAGAACAGAATGGGGTCCTCGATATTTTAGTCAACGACATCTGGGGCGGGGAGAAGCTGACCGAGTGGGATACGCCCTTTTGGGAACATTCCTTGTCAGATGGGCTGCTCATGCAGGAGCGCGTAGTGAAAACGCATTTGATTACGAGCTATTACGGCGCGCCCTTGATGATTGCCCGCCAATCAGGGCTCATCATCGAAGTGACGGACGGTACGGATTACAGGTATCGGGGGAATCTCTATTACAGTCTGGCCAAAATAGCGCCGATCCACATGGCGGCTGCGATGGCAGAAGAACTGCGCCCGCATCAGGTTGCGGCTGTTTCTGTGACGCCAGGCTTTTTGCGCTCTGAGGAAATGTTGGATTACTTTGGGGTGAAGGAGGAGAATTGGCAGGACGCTGTAAAAAGCGATGTGCAGCACGCGGAGCATTTCGGAGAATCCGAGACGCCGTTTTTTATTGGAAGGGCGATCGCAGCGTTGGCGGCAGACCCTGACATGCTGCAAAAAACAGGGCAGGCACTGTCGAGCTGGTCTCTTTCCGACGAATATGATTTTTGTGATGTAGATGGAAGAAGGCCGCATTGGGGAAATTATGCGAAACGGCATGGTTTTCTATAGGGTTATTGTGGATGAACGAAAAGCTCTCAGCACACTGAGAGCTTTTCGTCTGGAAAACATCCGGTATACTTTTTCATAGAGGAGGTGACTATCAGAAGTGAGGATTCATCATACAACGTGTTGGATTCCATAACGGTAAGGTGGGGAGAGTGAACATGAACAAGACTCGCAGCTCCATTGAAAGAGAAGTATCCAATTTTATCGGTGCCTATATCAAGGATACGTTAGGAAGAGGACCAAGAGACACGGAAATCAAAATCGTCGATAATGTGCTGATATTTTTTATAAAAGGGATTCTCACCCCGATGGAAAAATACATTTTAAAAACGCCGGAAGGGAAGAGTGTCGTATTAAAATCCAGACAACTCTTTGTGGAAAGTACCAACGAAGAGTACATGAAGTTTTTTGAGAAGACAGTAGGGGCGAAGGTTATGCAAAATTATGAGTCATGGGATCTCGAAAATGATTCGGCTATCGGTGTACTGGTCTTCGAAAGAAAAGTATTGCAAAATTAACGAAATAGGGTTGATTTTTTGGATAAGGTCCGTATAATGATTAATAACAGAAAATTCAATATTATCCGAAAGCAAAGGTGAGGAACCTTTGTTTCTGTAAGAGCAGTGGAAGGGCTTCTTGACTCGTTCAATCAAGGGCAGACCATGGCTTATCAAAACTAATTTCGATTAGTTTTATAAGTTGTGGTTTGCCCTTTTTTGCATGTTCCAAAAAGGGGGGAGTGTTGCCGGAGGGTGTCTTGAGTTGTCATGCATGAAAACATAATCTACGAGAAATGGGGATGATTTCATGAATAAGCAAGAAAATAGCCAACTCAGCTCGATTGTCATCAATGGTCACGAGTTTACCTACGATATACACGGTGAAGGTGATGGACCCGTATTGCTGTTGCTCACCGGCTGGTGCCAAGATCACAGGCTGTTCAATTACATTGTCCATCCGTTGGCACAGCAGCATAAGGTTCTGCGTTTGAACTGGCGTGGCCACTCGTACCCACAGCAGTTGCCTGGAGACTTCGGTGTCAACGAACAGGCTGAGGATGTAATCGGAGTGTTGAATGCACTCGACATCGAAAAAGTGATTCCCGTATCTACTTCACATGGCGGCTGGGCGAATATCGAGATTACCGATCGGCTTGGCACTGCAAGAGCGCCTCAAACGGTGGTGATCGACTGGATTATGGGGGAAGCCGGGGAAGCGTTGCTACGCGACTTGCGGGATATCCAAAATCCGGAGAAATGGGTATCTGGCCGGCAAAGCTTGTTCGACCACTGGCTGGGAGTTAGCAGCAATCGAGCGATCATGGATCACTTGAACAAAGAAATGGCCAGCTTTGGTTATGACATGTGGGAAAGATCGTGCCGTGTGATCGAGCAGGCGTACGAAAAATGGGGGTCGCCACTGCAGCGGATGTCTGCGCTGAAGGAGAAACGTCCGATCGTACACATCTACTCTCAAGCGCCTGGGCAAGGATACGAAGAGATGCAGCAAAGCTTTAGAGAGAAGAATTCCTGGTTTGATTATAAATATATCAAAGCGCAAACGCATTTCCCTACGCTAGAATCTCCGGAAGCAGTTGTGAGTCACATCCATGATTTTGTCTCCCAACTTCGTTGACTTGTGAATGCGACGCCCCCATAGCCTTCCTTTCATTTTTACTGGAAATATGGGGGCATTTTATCTAGGGTAACTATCGAATTCAGCTCAGAACGGGAGGATGAGATCATATGGGAACAAAACAAATCATCATTGCTGGTGCCGGATTATCGGGTCTGACATTGGGAACCGCACTTGCCCAACGTGGATGGAAGGTTCAGGTATTGGAAAGGTCGGCTGAGCTGAGGGAAATTGGTGCTGGCCTCTATACGTGGGAAAATGGACTAAAGGTACTGGAAGAGACAGGCGTCTATGAGGAAGCTTCGAAACAGATCGAGTTCATTTCGGAATTAAAGATGGTAGATGAGCAGAAGCAATTGATCCATACTACCAAGTTTTCAAATCAAAACCGTTTTTGTGTCATTCCGCGAAAACAAGTATATGGGGCTTTGCTTTGGGCTGCGGAGAAAGCGGGGGTACAGATTGAAACAAGCGCATGTGCGGTGTCTGCCGATCCTTCGGGAGCGATCACCCTGGAAAATGGACTCACGCTTCGGGCTGATCTGGTGGTGGGGGCTGACGGCATCTATTCTTCGATACGGACATCCCTAAACATGGCACATACCGTTGAGAAGATGAACAATGGGGCTTTGCGAGCGCTGATTCCCAGAGTGGAAGCGGACGAAACAGGGATAGCCGCGGAGCATTGGTCTGGTTACCGCCGTATTGGCATTGCGCCTGCTACCGACGACCTCCGCTATATCTATTTGACTGCTCCTTCCTCAGACGCAAAGGGACTATCGGATCCGATCAACAAAGAGGCATGGCTGTCTTCTTTCCCTCACCTGGAATCTGTTATCGAACGGATTGATTCTTCGCGATTAGACCGCCACTTTGCTTATATCTACGCGAGCACCTGGTTCGTAAATCGAGCAGCGATCATGGGAGATGCAGCACATGGGATGGAACCGAATTTAGGGCAAGGGGCTGGTGTAAGCTTAACCAGTGCTCTGGAATTAGCCAAACAACTGGAACGCTATGATATCGACAAAGCTCTCCAAAATTGGGAGAGCATCATGAGGCCGACCGTGGAAAACACGCAGATCTGGTCGCGAATCTATGGATCGGCAGCATCGAACTGGCCTCAAGAATTATTGCATTTGCGCTCGGAGATCATCAGAAAGGCGATGGATTCTGAAAACATCGACCTGATGATGAGTACCGCAGCAAGACATGTGACAGGAGCTGCAGAGCATTTGCAGGTATAAAAAACGGTTAGCGGCGGCATGGGTACCTTTTCAGGTGTATATTTCAAAATATTCAAATAATTTATAATAAGAGGGGCGAAGAACTGTGGGGAATGATCAAAGGAAAGAGTATCAAATCGCTTCAAACCCGGGCAAATCCCAGCTTATCGGTATCGGAATTGTTCTCTTTGCATCCGCTCTCTTTTCAAGTTTGGGGGTACTGACGAATCTCGCCTATGAAGCCGGGATGAGCCCGGTTGCCTTTGCCACTTGGCGTGAAACAATCGGTGCTCTTGCCATGGTGGTTCTCCTTTTGTTTGGTGTTGGACGCCCTTCACGTACGCAACGTATTTCCCTGTCGCAGATTCCTGGATGGCAGTGGAGGAATCTGACGATCGCGGCTGTTGCCTTTATGTCGTACAGCCTAGCCATCTTCTATGCGTTTGTTCACTTGACCGTTTCGTTGGCCCTGTTATTGTTCTATATCTATCCTGCATTAGTGACGGTGATTAGCATTGCTATAAGACGCGAGTCATTTACTATGCCAAAGCTGATCGCTTTGCTGCTCGCATTGGGTGGAAGCACGATGGCTATTAGCGGACAAATGTCTCAAGAGGGCGCCGTTCGTTTTGATACTATTGGGATTTTGCTTGCACTGGGGGCTGCTATTGGCATGTCGATCTATTTCCTGGTAGGTCGCGGTGGCTATCCAAGCATTCCCTCGTCGTACGCCACTACGATTTTTTTAACGGCGGGTG
>DASQMM010000100.1:0-1891 GCA_035645495.1 Brevibacillus sp.
ATCATCGCTCTTCGCAATGATCCCATGAAAGCTTTAAAAAATCCATTCAAGCATGTGGGCAGCGGACTAGCGGCATGGAAAGCCCTGCCAATGCAAAAAACATCGAGCGAGCCCGTCACCGCACAAGAGATCAAAATCACAGATCTGCCGCTGATCCAAAGCTGGCCGATGGACGGCGGTGCTTTCGTCACCTTGCCGCAAATCTACAGCGAGGATCCGGAAAAACCGGGGATCATGAATTCCAATCTGGGGATGTATCGCGTCCAATTGACCGGAAATGAGTACGAGGTGGATCGGGAGGTAGGCTTGCATTACCAGATTCACCGTGGCATCGGCATCCACCAGGCCAAGGCAAACAAAATGGGCAAGCCGCTCAAGGTTAGTTGCTTTGTCGGGGGGCCGCCTGCACACACCTTGTCGGCAGTTATGCCTCTGCCAGAGGGGATGAGCGAGCTGACCTTTGCCGGTTTGCTTGCGGGACGACGTTTTCAATACAGCTATATCGACGGCTATTGCATCAGCAATGACGCTGATTTTGTTATTACCGGAGAAATATATCCCAACGAAACCAAACCGGAAGGGCCTTTCGGCGACCATCTGGGGTACTACAGCCTGACGCATCCATTTCCCGTTATGAGGATCCATAAGGTGTATGCGAAGCCAAACGCCATTTGGCCGTTTACGGTTGTCGGCCGACCGCCTCAGGAGGACACTTCCTTTGGCCAATTGATTCATGAATTGACAGGCGATGCAGTGAAGCAAGAGATCCCAGGTGTAAAGGAAGTGCATGCGGTCGACGCGGCTGGTGTTCATCCACTGCTGTTTGCCATCGGCAGTGAACGGTATACGCCCTACCAACCGGTCAAACAGCCTTCCGAAATTCTCACGATTGCCAATCGGATTCTCGGTACTGGACAGCTTAGTCTGGCAAAATACCTGTTTATTGCGGCGGAGGAGGATCGTCCGCTGGATACGCATGATGAAGTAGGTTTTCTGCGCTATATTCTGGAGCGGATCGACCTGCACCGCGACATTCACTTTCAGACCAATACGACGATTGATACCCTGGATTATTCGGGTACAGGTCTGAACACCGGAAGTAAAGTGGTTTTTGCAGCATGCGGAGACAAAAAGCGGGATTTGTGTACAGAGGTTCCTGATGCTCTGAAGGAAATAAGAAGTTATGGCAATGCACAGTTGGTGATGCCTGGGGTAGTCGCCTTGCAAGCGCCATCCTTTACCGACTACAAAATCGAGCAGACGGAAATGGAGCAACTTTGTAACGCGCTTGGGGAAAAGGGGGGCATTGATACATGTCCGTTGATCATTTTATGCGATGACAGCTCATTTTTGAGTGCAGATCTCAAAAACTTCCTCTGGGCTACCTTTACCAGAAGCAATCCATCCCACGATATATACGGCGTCAACAGCTATTACTCCTACAAGCATTGGGGCTGCGACAACGTCATTATCGATGCACGGATCAAGCCACATCATGCGCCTCCTCTCATTCCCGATCCCGCAGTGGAGAAGAGCATCGAGCGATTTTTTGTGAAAGGCGCTGTTCTTGGCGGATTGTTGTAAATACGAAGCAAGCTAGCTGGACTGGCAGCTAGCTTGTTTTTTTGAAGTCATTCTGATGTTTCCGGGCTGCGCATTGGTATTCCGTAACGCAGTAGAGCCTTTTGGGCAGATTCGTACATCCGCACCTGCAACTTCTTTCCCTCTATGACTCGAATGCGAGTACCGAGGAAGCGAATCTTGGAAAGGATGTATTCTCGATCATCCTCCAGGTAGAAAAGAATGATTCGATACGTATCTACCTGATCCAGATACTCGACTTCTTTTTCAAAGCAAGAGAAGGCGTATAGGATTCGTGTCAGTTCCTTAT
>DASQMM010000101.1:0-1925 GCA_035645495.1 Brevibacillus sp.
ACTGGTGAATCTGGTAGCGGGCTACGATGATGAAAACGCTTGGCATGCCCGTCTGGCTGCGGGCGGATTCCGGGATATTACCCGTATCGCATCCAGCAATCCGCGCATGTGGCGGGACATCCTCTTGCATAACCGCGAACATCTGCTCCAGATCGGACGCGATTGGTCGAAGGCGCTGGAGGATGTGATGAAGCTGGTCGAAGAAGGGAATCCCGACGGCATTGAACAGTTTTTTCAATCTGCTCGTGATTTCCGCGATGGACTGCCCGAGAGAAAAGCGGGTGCATTGCCTCCGCTCTACGATCTGTACATTGATATTCCCGACCATCCAGGTGAAATCGGGCGAATTACGACCTTGCTCGGGGCCAAGCAGATCAACATTACCAACCTGCAAATCAGGGAGACGCGGGAGGACATCTACGGAGCATTGCGGATTACATTTCAATCCCAGTACGAGATGGAAAAAGGGGAAGAGCTGCTTCGCTATTTCGAGTACAATGTGTACAGACGATAGTTTTTCATGCAGAGGTACTTTACAACGAAGACGCTTCACAGCATGACTGGCTAGACGAAGAAGGGGAGTGTACGTGTGCTACGCATCAAACCAACCAATCAAATCAGCGGAACCATCCGTGTTCCAGGAGATAAATCAATTTCCCATCGCGCGGTCATGTTCGGAGCGCTTGCCAAGGGAACGACGCGCATCGAGGGCTTTCTCCCTGGTGCCGATTGCTTGAGCACGATTCAATGTTTCAAGCAAATGGGGATCGAGATCGAGCAAGCAGGGGACCGAGTCACTGTCCAAGGGAAAGGCTGGTACGGCCTGCAAGAGCCTTCCTCTCGTCTGGATGTCGGCAACTCCGGCACTACGATTCGGCTGATGGCAGGCATTATGGCAACCCAGCCCTTCCATGTTGTCATGGAGGGAGACGAATCTATCGCCAAACGGCCCATGCGCCGCGTGATTGGGCCATTGCGCCAAATGGGGGCCAAAATTGACGGACGCAAAGAGGGGGAGTTTACCCCTTTGTCTATTCGCGGAGGAGGATTAACCGGGATCTCCTATGAATCTCCGGTAGCGAGCGCGCAAGTGAAATCGGCTATCTTGCTTGCAGGATTGCAGGCACAGGGAGAAACCTCCGTGACGGAGCCGCATCTGTCGCGCGACCATACGGAGAGAATGCTCCAAGCATTTGGCGTGCAGGTCGAGCGTGAAGGCTTGACCGTCCGTGTCAAAGGCGGACAGGAGCTGCAAGGACGCGATATCCAGGTTCCTGGGGACATCTCTTCTGCCGCTTTTCTGATTGCGGCTGTGATGATGGTACCAGGCAGTTCTCTGCTGATTGAAAATGTAGGGATTAATCCAAGCCGCACGGGAATCATCGACGTCGTACGCCTGATGGGCGGCGGACTTGAACTGCTCAATGAACGAGTAGTCAATGAAGAGCCAGTTGCGGATCTCTTGGTGACGTATGCGCCGTTGCATGGCATTGAAATCGCGGGCGACATTATTCCGCGACTGATCGACGAGATTCCGGTGATCGCGGTCATGGCGACACAGGCGGCAGGCCAGACAATCATTCGTGACGCGCAGGAATTGAAAGTAAAAGAGACAGACCGCATCGCAACCGTTGTAAGCCAGCTCAGCAAATTTGGTGCCCAGGTAGAACCGACGGATGACGGGATGATTATAACCGGCAGCTCCAAGCTGAAAGGCGCTGTCATCGACAGTATGGGTGATCACCGCATCGGCATGGCGATGGCTATTGCCGGACTGGCTGCAGAAGGAGAGACCCAGATCGAGAACGACGAAGCGATCGCTGTCTCGTTCCCTGGATTTGCCGAGTTGCTCAACAGGATCAGTCAATAGAAGAAAGGTAAAAGACCCACATCATGTTGTGTGGGTTTTTTGCATGGCTGTATGC
>DASQMM010000102.1:0-9928 GCA_035645495.1 Brevibacillus sp.
CATATGCTGAGAATGCCGGTCAGATTGAGTAAAGTCGTGAAGCAAACGACAAAGCGTGATTAGCGAGTTCTCAAGCGTATGAAGATCCAGGTAGGAAAATGAAAGGCGAAGATGGTGGTATTGCTGCTGCGTTGGGAAACATACATGCCCTGGCAAAAAGGAGATCCCTTCTTTTAAGGCAAAGGTGTGAAGATCATCCGCATTCATCGCATGAGGGAGGCTAAGCCAAATGTTTAACCCGCCGTCAGGTTTGGACCAATGCACGCTTTTAGGAGCCATTCGATTCAAAATATGTAGAACCAAATTTCTCCGTTCCTTTAGTTTTTCTCGCAAAATAGGCAAATGCTTTTGCAGTTGATTTGACGTAAAGAAGGGAAGAATGGCTTTTTGCGTGATTAGCGGTGTTCCGAGGTCACTAATCCCTTTGGAATTGACGAGGCGTGTAATAAACGTCCCGTCTGCGATCAAAAACCCTATGCGGCAGCCGGGGGAAATACATTTGCTGATGCCTTTCAGATAGATGACATGCCCATGTCGATCCATACTTTTGATGGGCGGAGGAGGAGGTTCTGAGCCAAAATAAAGATCGCTGGTCGCATCATCCTCAAGAATGATTGCGTTGTAGCTTTGTGCAAGCTCCAACAATTGTACTCGACGCCTGGCGCTCATCACTGTACCAGTAGGATTCTGAAAGGTCGGATTGGTGTAGATCAATTTGGGAGGGCGGGTGTCACAAAGGGCCGCCAAACGATCAACTTGCATGCCTTCTTCGTCGATTGGAATGGTAAAAATGGTGGCACCGCGCCTTCTTAATACGTCGATCGTGCATGGATAAGCAGGTTCCTCAAGTACAACGACATCACCAGGTCCCACAAAAGTGGTGGCAACGAGATCGATGCCTTGCTGAGAGCCATTGAGAATCAAGATTTCATTCGAGCTTGCGGCAATGTTCTTTTCACGAAAGTAAGGAAGTACGGCTTCGCGAAGCTTGCTGTCTCCTTGGACGGGGCCATATTCGGTCAAGAGCGTTTTGTCTAACTGCGCATGCTGAGAAAACTGCTTGGCAATCCATTCGGTAGGTATTAGGGATGAATGGAGGGAAGCCATGGATAGTTTCGCGACATCTAATAACGACGTCTGCATCATTCGCCAATATTGGGCGCGGGGCAAATAATCGGCTATCGTGCTTTGCCAGTCCATGGACGGTTTTTCCGTTTGGTTCTGATTCGACCGATTTTTGAATCTTGTAGATTTTCCTAGAATAAAAGTGCCCTTTCCTTGAATCCGGTCGATAAGCCCTTCCTGCTCCAACAGTTGATAAGCGTGAAAGACAGTCATTACGCTTACGTTCAAGAGCTTGGAAAGATTTCGTACAGAAGGGAGCTGCTTCCCCTCCAGCAGCAGGCCTGACTGGATACGATCAGCAACTGCTGTTCTGATCTGTTCTGCGAGTGTTACACCGGAGTGCCTGTCCAAATCGATATGCATCACAAACCTCCTTGCTTGTCGGAATTGTTCCACGACTGAAAATAATTACATGTAGTGTAACGCATGGAGATGCAAAAGTGAAAGATTACTTCCAATTTTTGCAAAAGTGTTATAAAAGGACGTTTACTGTTATGCTGACTGCTTCGTATGCTTACTCTACAAAAACGAGTAAGGTTAGGAGTGGTTTCCATGCAATATCCATTTGCCAAGCGTGTTCAGGGCATCCCTTCATCAGCTGTACGTGATTTGCTCAAAATCATTCAATGAGGGAACATCATATCCTTTGCCGGGGGCCTTCCGGATGAAGCATTCTTTCCTGTTCAGGAATTGGAGCTTGCCTATCAGAAGGTCTTTCGTTCAGGGGGGAGATATCTTCAATACGGCCCAACCGAGGGGGACATTAAGCTGCGGATGCTCATTCAAGAGATACTAAGGGAGAGAGGGATCCGAGCGTCGCCGGAAACTATTTTGGTGACGACAGGATCGCAACAGGCCATTGATTTGCTGGCAAAGGTGTTTCTCTCCGCTGGTGACACGGTTCTGGTAGAAAACCCGTCTTATTTGGCGGCGCTACAAGCATTCCAGTTATATGAAGCCAATATGATCGCTGTCCAAAGTGATCGCCACGGGATGATTCCTGAGGATCTGGAGGAAAAGATCATTGCCCATTCTCCCAAGTTCATTTATGTGGTTCCAACCTTCTCCAACCCAGAGGGCAAGGTATGGAGCAAGAAAAGACGGGAAGCGCTGTTGCAGTTGGCTGCGAAGCACAAAGTGGTCGTAGTAGAAGACGATCCGTACTCCGATCTGCGATTTACAGATGAGGAGCCGGTTCCGTTGGCAGGGATGGATGCAGACGGCAACCATGTCATTTACATCAGCACCTTTTCCAAAACAGTAGCTCCCGGCGTTCGCATCGGTTGGTTGACTGGGCCAAAGGATGTCATCCGTATGGCCGCATTATCAAAGCAATCAACGGATCTCCATATCAGCTCGATCGATCAGCGTGCCTTGTACTATTTTCTGCAGGATTTCCCCTTCCGTCAGCATGTGGAAAGGCTCAGGAGGCAATACAAGCATCGTTTACAAGTAATGCAAGGATATTTGTCCAAGGATGGTCAGAATGCATTTGAATGGGTAGAGCCACAAGGCGGCATGTTCCTCTGGCTGTCCATGAAAGGAACAATCGATACGACTGAGCTGTTGAAAGCGGCATTGCAAGAGGGGGTAGCCTTTGTGCCGGGCGCATCGTTCTTCGTGGGGCACCCTGTGCAAAATACATTGCGGCTCAACTATACACACGCAGCTCCTGAGGTGATAGAAGCGGGGATGGGGCGCTTGATGACGGCCATCGACAAGGTGGCAAGCACGGTGTATGAACGATGATTGCGATCATCGTTAACCCTTACAAGAGGAGGAAACATTGTATGATTGAGACCGTGCTCACCATCACTTCGATGCAGACCCCTGAAGAGGCTTTGGCATTTAAAACACTTAACGAGGAATGGATCGCCCGCATCTTTGCCATCGAAGAGGCTGACCGGATCATCCTTGATAATCCGCTGGAGAACATCGTAAACAGAGGAGGAGACGTGCTCATCGCACGCGCTGGCGATTCGATCATCGGATGCGTTGCACTCGTGCCGACCGGGACTAGCGTATTCGAGCTCTCGAAGATGTGCGTTGCACCAGAGTCGCGGGGGCGCGGATACGGGCGGAGAATGATCCATGCCGCCATTAGCCGCGCACGCGAGCTTGGAGCAACAACGCTCTTTTTGGGCAGTAGCACCAAGCTGCCGAACGCCGTTCATCTTTACGAATCGGTTGGGTTCAAGCACGTTCCTGTCGAGCAGATTGGTCCCATGCCCTATGCAAGAGCGGATATATTTATGGAGTTGGAGCTAACATGATTACAGCCGAAGATGAGGGGTATTTGCCTGTTGTTTTCGCAGCTCCTGATGCATGCTATTCAATCATGGCCCTAGCAAAGTGTACATTCTTGGAAGCAACATAACCATCTGTACGCCCTTGAAAATAGCGGCTTTGGATCTCAGCGGGGATGAGGTTCTCCATGAGGCGCAATCCCAAATGAGAAAGTTGTGTTGCCAGCTCAGAAGGGTCAAAATACGTTTTTATCGGTTCCCCGATCTTTTGTAAATTTTCTCGCGTCTCTTTGGAATGTGCAGCATTTTCGAATGGTCCAAAATAATCGAAAAGAATGGTGCTACCCGCAGGGGCTACATCGGTGATCGAACGTAGCGTCTCGAACACCTCGTCTTGCGTCAGATACATGGTGACACCGAGCCAACTAAAGAAGCTTTTCGCCTGGGGATCGAAACGGTATCCCATGAGTGCTTTTGACAAGCTTTCTCTCGAGAAGTCCACTGGAACGAAAGACAGATTTGCTGGCACCTCCCATCCCAACTCAGCCAGACGATCACGTTTAAATGCTTGCGTAGCCGGGTGGTCGAACTCGAACACCCGAAGCTTCTCCAGCACTTCCGGTCGACGAAAGGCAAAGGTGTCCATCCCGGCTCCGAGTATCACATACTGCTTCACCCCTTGCTGGCAAGCCCATTCAAGATGATCTTCCGCATATCGTGAACGGCTAATTACTTGAGGCAGCCCCATGGATTGCAAGAAGAATCGCAAGGAATTCCCTTGCTCAGTATTCGACTTCAACTGAAGCGCACCAGTCAAACCCTGTTCGATGAGTGTACGTCTTTCTTGCGGGATCATGTCATAGGCAAGAAAGTCATCAAAGATTTTTGAGGTATCATTCCTGGAGTGATAGGCCCGGATATAGGCCGTCATAATTGAGGTTAGACTAATCTGGTTCTCGTTCAAGAGAGCAGCCTCCTTTTTCGAACGTTTTGTTCTAAAAGGAAGTATACCAGTCTTACAACATTAATCAATATTAAATATTTAATCATAACATATAATTTAATTTTAGTCAAGAGTCCATTTCCTTATTCTTTTTCGTATTTTACTATCGCAAAGATACAAAAAAGCACCTACTCATTAAGTAGATGCTGAAAAAATGTTTATCTGTAAAGCTATTTACCGCTTAGTAGGTAAATGTCGAAATCAATTCCTTCAACTCCTCTGCCATGTCAGCAAGTGATCTGGCCGATGCGGAGATCTCTTCCATGGAAGCGAGCTGTTCTTCAGTAGATGCTGCTACGTCTTCTGATGTTGCGGCATTTTCTTTTGCAAAGAGGGCAAGCTGATCCGCTGCGGCAGAGACCTCTTGGACTTCTTCGGACATCTGTTGCGCCGTCACTGAAATTGCCTCGATTTGGGGAGAGATTTCCCTCATGCTCGTTACGATCGTCTTGAATTTCTCGATTGCCTCCTCCGAAACATTCATGCCGTTTTGTACCTCGTTGGTAACCTGCTCCATGATATGTACCGTGTTTGCGGTATCATGTTGAATCCCTTTCAGGATTTCAAAAATTTGCTTCGCCGATGTTTGGGATTGTTCGGCTAGCTTCCCTACCTCGCCTGCCACGACCGCAAAACCCTTGCCATGTTCTCCTGCCCTCGCTGCTTCAATCGCTGCGTTTAGGGAAAGCAGATTTGTCTGAACAGCAATCCCTGTAATCACATCCAAAATAGAGGAGATTTCATGGGAACGTTCACGCAAGGATTGAATCGTTGTATTGGATTCACTAACCGAGCGATAAATCGTGGTCATTTGCTCCTTCGTATTCTGCACAGCCTTCCCGCCATCTTCCGCCAGAAGCGTTGCATGCTGTGTCAGATCAGCTACACTAGATGAACGGTTGGCGATATGCCCAACACCTTGCCTCACTTCCGCTAATGACTGGACGTTTTTCCCGATCACATTCATTTGTTTGTCAGCACTACCTGCTACCTCTTGGACGGAAATGGCTACCCTCTCAGTAGCTGCGCCTGTTTGTTCTACATTCGATGTTAGCTCCTCTGCTGATGCGGCTACCAGCTCAGCATTGATTTCCACCTTTTGAATGAGCGTGCGCAAACTGTTCTGCATTTCATTAAAGGCTTGTCCCAATTGACCAATCTCATCGTTCGAGTTCACGACAATTTGCTCGGTTAAGTCTCCCTTGCTGATCGTCATTGCTTTTTCTTTTAATTCCCGAATTGGTTTCATGATTGCTTTTGTCACAAAGTAAATGACCACAGCTCCAGCCAGGAGCGCTGCAAGCAATACAAACAAGGTTGAGTGCAGAATCCTGGAGGCAGCATCATCTACCTCAGACGAAAACATTACGCCAACAATCTTCCAACCGGTCAATTCATTAGAGGCAAAGGTCATTTCCTTGCTTTCACCATTCAGTTCATAGGGAAAATGACCAGCCTCCCCTTGATAGATCAAATCAATGATGCTCTCTGTAGCCTTTGAACCGCTCTCCGCTGTCGGGTGAACAATGTAGTTCCTGTCTTTATCAAGAAGAGCAGCGTACCCCTTTTTCCCGATTTTCACTTGTTCCGTAAGTTTTTGAATATCACTTATGTATAAATCTACAGCCACCACACCAGAACCATCCTTCAGTTTCTTGGCGACGGTAAGGATCACTTTTTTCGTAGCCCGATCCACATAAGGGGTGGTAATCGCGACATCCCCATTGCGTTCATCCGCTGCTTTATACCAGTTCCGTTGCCGCGGATCAAAATCTATTTCTTCTAGTAGATTGGGTTCCTGAATAATTTCCCCATCTGCTGTACCGATATAGACGCTTACGACCTCAGGGTGCAGCTTCACGTATTGAGTGAAGCTTTTTCTTAGTGTACTTTGATCTTCATTCGATTGCGCCATAATGGTCTCTGCAAAATAGTTCACATCATTTATTTTCGGTTGGATGGTCGAATCAATAATTCCATCCAATAGTTTTGTGTTTTCAACCGCCGCATTGATAATTTCATTGTTAATCGAATCCTTGGCAGAATGATAAGCCAGCATGGCTACAATTAGTGCAGGTATCAGCAATAATCCAACAAAAGCAAGAGCTAGCCTGACCTTGAAGTTATGAAAAAAGGTACGCAATGAAACCACATCTTTCCCATGAATTTAACAACAATTAGTTTATCGGTAAAATAATATTGAATGTATACTGGAATTATTAACCACATGCAAACAAAAAACAGACCATCCCCTATAGGAATGGTCTATGTGTATGGTCGATATGGCGCAACACTGTTAGAACTTCAGACTCATCGTTACGTTTCTTTCAGAGAATCCCATTTGCTTATAGAGATTCATCGCCTGATTTCCTGCGAAAACTCCCAGACGAATCTCTGGATATCCCTCAGACTTCAACTGCTCAATGGCAATTTTCATGAGTTGCTTGGAGATGCCCTTTCCTCTGAACTCTTGCGTGACATATAGTTCGTAAATAAAGCCAATGATCTCATCGGAGAATTGATCTTTGCTTGGCCCGATCAGAATCCACCCCATCAGCTTCTCTTCTTCTGTAGCAATCAAGTAGTAGCAGCCCTTCCCCAAGAGCGGCTCAACTAGCTGCTTCACTTTTTCGTCGGTTGGTCTAACGCTTCCCAGTGTCCCTTCAAACAAGGCTTGTGGCGAGAGCTGCAAAATGCTTTCAAGCTCTACCAAGTTGGGTTTTCTAATCTCCATATCTAGTTACTCCTTCTCTATCATATCCCCTATTCGTGCGAGGTATGGAATTCACAGCCACAGCCATACAACCAACACGTGCACGATTCCTTGAACGCCTAAAAGCACCCGCCGCACCCAGATGACAGCACCTTTTTGCTGTTGCTCATTGATCGGAAGCAGCGATAAGCGGCTTTGGTGCCGAGCAGAACTCCCGATTCCCTTCAACTGGATCGCGGACATAAAGAAAAAGAGCACAGCGACAGCCGCTTTGGGAAGGAGCCCCGGCAGGATCAAGATAAGAAACGAGCTGATGACGACAAGCCTGATATACATTCCTGCCTGGTCACCAGAGCGTAGAAACGACTTCAAAATCAAGACCCGTCCCGCATTCGATTTTTGATACCGAATCAGGTCTGCGACCCAAACAAGCCATTTACGCTTTTTCACTTGCTGCTGCAGGAACGGAACGTCGCGAAATTGGTTGGCGACCTGATAAAATCGCAAACGCAGTCCGTTCTCCATTTCAAGCAATCGGTACCATTGGTAAGCATGCTTTTTCAAAATTCGCTGCAGACGCATATGGAACCAGACTAATAGGACCATCCCAATAAAAATGCCGTATGGCACACCCTGGTATGCCAGGAAGCTACCCTCTCTAAGCATCCAGGCAAGCACCAAAAACGTAAGAATGAATCTAACTAGTGTGTACGCTACATACTGGCTTTTGTCTGTCATACGCATCGTGATCCAACTGGTGTACACATTCCAGCCCTTCAAGACAAAAGGGATTCCCCAATACAGCCACATTTGGACACCAAAGGCCCCGGTTTTGGCTTTGTACAGAGGCAGCAATAACAGAAGGACGAGAAAAAGCCCGATGCTCTGTACCGTGAAATTGTAGATCTGAGCCTTTTGAAAATAGCGAGTCATCTTGGTCTCTGCGGGCGTCAGGAAAAGCAGGTCCGCTTCCAGCAAAAAGGTTCGATGGGGACTCCTCGTAACGAAGAGGGCAAGCAGGAAAGCAATCGCGACTGTAACTGGAAACCACTCAGGGATCGCTTGGATGAGAAGCGGATAATAATAAGCCAACAGTCCACACAGAAAAATGGCAACCATGAGCACGCCTCCATTTGCCATGTACTGCCCGTAGAGGACTACCTCCTTGAAAAACCGCTGGAGACGTTTGCGAAATAGTGCATCTACATCCATCTTCATTCTTCTTCCACCAGCCGCAAGTAAATGTCGTCTAACGAGTGGTGTGGCAAACCCGTGAAGCTGCGCAGCTCTTCCAGCGTCCCCTGTGCTTTGATCCTGCCTTTATGCATGATGATAAATCGGTCGCAATATTTTTCAGCCGTCGCTAAAATGTGCGTCGACATCAAGATGCCCGCCCCTTGCTCCTTGCAGCGTTCAAGCCAGGTCAACAAGCTGCGGATTCCCAGGGGATCCAGCCCCAGAATAGGCTCGTCCACGATATACAAAGACGGCTGCACCAGCAACGCCATCATGATCATCAGCTTTTGTCTCATCCCTTTTGAAAACTGCTGGGGGAATCGATCTTTGGCCTCTTCCATGTGAAATTCTGAAAGCAACGGATTCACACGTTCTGCAAATTGCTCTTTATCCAGGCCATAGCTCATCGCCGCAAGCTCCAAATGCTCCCACAAGGTCAATTCCTCGTAGTAAATCGGAGATTCCGGAATATAGCCGTAGGTGTGCCGATATGAGTCCGGATCGGCTGAGAACGTCTTCCCGGCTATGCGGATCTCACCTTTTCGCGGCTCCAACAGACCTAAAATGTGTTTGATGGTCGTACTTTTTCCAGCCCCGTTCAAGCCGATGAGCGCGACGATCTCTCCTTTTCGAATGTGAAAGGAGACGTCTTCAATGACCGTACGGTTCGCTAAGTATCCACCTGTAACTTCTTTTACCTCTAGTAACACTTCCATCTTTTACCTCTTTCTTTGCTACTTGCACATCCAAACAGCAATGACGCGAATGATACCGTCTTGATTGCATTATATCGGAATAGACAGTCTACAGGAAATCGCTTCTGATCGTATAGCCTGAGATAAGAAGGAAACGCCAAACAAACAGGGCCCCTATTTAAAGAGGCCCTGCTCTACAATCGTCTTACTTTTTCTCCAGATGAATCGTCCGTTCCTTTGCGTCCCAGCTGACGGAATAACCCAGCTTTTCCGCTACCTTTTTCACTGGCAAGAACTCCTTACCGTCGATTTGCACTGCGTCGCTCTTGAATGCTTGTGCCCCGCCGTTCAAACCGAGCAGCAGCTTATCCGCCTGAATGTATGCGATCCCCTTTCTCAGTGCTTTTTGCTCGGCTGTGTACGGATACGTGTGGCCGTTTACTTTCAGCGTAAACGGGCTATTCGTCTCCAACCGAGCCGCTTCCGGTTTGGAAGACTTGTAGGAGACTGCGTCCACGCCCAATACCGTGCCTTCACGCGTATCGTCCGCTCCCCCGTACATCTTGCCGGTCTCAAAATCGTAGATGACGGCTTGCACGTTGCCGATGTTGCCTGGCTGCTCCGCAAACACATGCCCTTTCGCCATCAGGGCCAGGACCACATCCTGATCGATCCCTGCCTCCCAGCTGACATTCGGATAACTGCTGGAGAAGATGCGCGGCGACAGGATCGCCTCTTGAATGGGCATGCCGTGTTCAATCACGTTTAAAATCGTCTGGGACACGGATGCGATGATCGTGGAACCGCCCGGCGAGCCTACTGCCATGAAGGGTTTCCCGTCCTTCAGCACAATCGTGGGCGTCATACTGCTGCGCGGACGTTTGCCCGGCTCCACCTCATTGGCTCCTCC
>DASQMM010000103.1:0-5993 GCA_035645495.1 Brevibacillus sp.
CGGACACCCGTGGAATGGTTCGCGCGACTTCTCGCGCAGTTGTTCGGCAAACACGGACTGGTGCTGGTGGAGTCCTCTTCTCCGTACATTCGGGAGCTGGAGCAGCCCGTCTTTCAAAAGGTAATTGCGAAAAATGAGCAGATCTCCCATCTGTTGACAGAAGCAGCAACGCGAATTGCAGACGCAGGATACCCCTTGCAGCTTGACGTGGGGGAGCATCAGGCAAATCTCTTCCTCTATGAAGGGGGAGAACGCTTGCTTCTGGAGCGATATGGAGATCGTTTTGTCAACAGGCGATGTACGTACTCGCGCGAGGAGCTGCTGAAGCTGGCAGAGGATGCGCCGCAACGCTTCAGCGCCAATGTTGTGACGCGCGGTCTGATGCAGGAGCATCTGTTTCCGACGCTTGCCTTTGTCGGGGGGGCTGGAGAAGTTGCATATTGGGCCTTTTATCGGGAAATCTTCGCTGCACTCGACATGCAGATGCCCATCGTTTTGCCGCGTATCTCGGTCACGTTGTTGGAGGGAGCGTTAGATAGACTGCTCGCCGGTTTTGACCTTGACATTTCACAGGTGCTGGGCCAAGAAGAGGCATGGAAAGAAGTGCAGATGAAGACGAGGGAACAGCGGCCGTTGGATGAGCGTTTTACCCATGTGCGGGAATCGCTGCTGGATCTGTATCGACCGTTGGTAGAGGACGTTGTCCGGCTGGACGGCGGACTGCGGGGCATAGCTGACAAAAATCTGTCGATCTTGCTTGGGCAGGTAGACTTTTTGGAACAGCGCCTGACCCGTTCCCTGCAAGAGCGTGAGGACACAGATCAGCACCGGATTTGGCGCTTGGAGGCAAATCTTTTGCCGGAGGGCGGCTTGCAGGAGAGAAAGATCTCCTATTTTTCCTTCGCCAATAAATACGGCTTGTCTCTTGTAGACCGGCTGGTACAGGCTCCGTTTACTCATGACGGACGTCACCAGGTTTTTCACCTGTAACCTGATTTTTTGGATATCATTTCCTGCTGATATGCTGAAACATTCTCGACAATATCTGCGTCAAACCCAGTACAGGAGATGCCTGTGAAAGGGGAGATGATCCAGTGCAGATGAAATTGCGACAACTCGGCAGACGATTCATCATGAAGACGCTTGTGCTCTCGATCGCTCTGGCAGGTACGGCATTCGGAAGTGTCAGCGCGGCAGAGGCTCGAATGATAACAGCTGCGTCTGCGGTTTCTTTTACAGATATAAATGGACATTGGGCTTCCCGAGAAATTGTGGAAGCGAATAAAAGAGGACTGATTCGCGGTTTTCCTGACGGGAGCTTCCGTCCCGAGCAGACAATCTCTCAAGAAGAGTTTCTCGTCATGATCGAGCGGGTGATCCCTCCTTTTCAAGGGCATGAACCCGATTCTTTTGCGCGTGAAACCTATTTGTCTAAGGCGGAGGGACGGTGGTCCTATGGGACCTATGCCCATCTGCTCAGCGCCGGGATCATTCCGTCCGGAAAGCCGACAGAGCCCCTCGATCGGTTGGAGGGAGCGAGACTGATGCTCGCGGCATTGGGACATCAGTCAGAGGGGGAAAAATACGGGGGAACGAAATCCCGCTTTTTCTCCGACCTTCCTGTAGAGGAGGAGTATCAAGTCATGACCGTCTACCCGGCGTACAAGCTGGGGATCATTACTGGCTATCCGGATGGGACGTTCCGAGCGCATGAGAAGATTAGCCGAGCACAGGCTGTCGTTCTGATTTCGCGTCTGTCCCAGCAAATCGAGGATTTGTTCCCTGGTCAGGTGAGTGACGAAGAGAAGCAGGGCATGAGGAAGACAGCCGCTACATTCATCGAGGATGTGATGGATAAACAACGCATCCGCCGCTTTGACGAACTGGTAAGCTACGTGAAGAAGAATAAATTGCCCGTCAGTGAGCGGTTTTTGCACGAGCATTTTTCCTTCATGAATTACGAGGTCTATGATTATGTGCGCTTTCCGCAGTTCAATGAGCTGATCTACTATGCCAAGATCGGAAACGGCAAGTATCGCATGACCGTACAGTATTACTCCGGTGAGCTGGGAGGCAGCGTCGACCGCACCTTCTATCTCTCGTCGACAGACGGCAAAACGTTCCAATTGATCGGAAAAGACGAATAATACAACAAAAAATGAGGCGGAACCGAATGTAGAATCTTCTACAAGAGGTTCCGCCTTTTTGCGATCAAGTTGACACAACAACTAGCCTTATTTTCCTATATGCGAAAGCTGCTTTTTCCTTCCTATAAAAAACAGCGCTGCTGCGATTGCCAATGGATAGAGCGCAGGCCAGCCAAGGAAAGGATACAAGCCGACAGTAAAAATCAGCGATGTCCACGAAGCGATCTGACCGATCCGATTGTCACGCAAGAGCTTGATCCCGGCTAAGCATCCCCCGATATACGTCGCGATAAAGGTAGCATTGGGGAGTGCGATCAGGCTCGACAAGTTGACGAGTTGGAGCTGAAGTGCCGTGAGAACGAGAACGAAGCAGATGCTCAAAAATGCCAGTCCCCCAATAGGCGTGCGGCGCTTGGGGTGGAGAATCCCAAACCAGCGCGGGGCGAATCCCTTTTGGGACAGCGAATACGCGATCCGCGAAGCCGCTCCTACATACACATTGGCCGACGCGATGCAAATAAACAGGGCGATCAGAGCTACGAACCAACCGCCTATCGGTCCGAGGGAGAGCTGGATCATGCGGCTAAGTGAAGCGGCTGTGATGCCGTTTCCGTAGCTGTGTGTTGCGACGGTCATCAAGGCAACCAGGAAGTACAAAAGGGCAATGATGCCTGCACTCCAGAAAACACCGCGAATCGCGTTACGAGGATCCACCATCTCGCCTGACAGATGGGTGACCGCTTCCCAGCCGATAAAGCACCAGAACATCAATACCGCTGCCTGAATCACACTGAGCCAGCCGTGTGGGACAAAAGGGGTGAAGTTGGCACCGGAAGCATGAGGAACAGCTGCCACGATCGCCAGAATCAGGATGGACACTATCAGGGACACGACGATCGTCTGTACGCGGCCGGCTACTTTCAGACCCATGGTGTTCATCCAGAGAACGGACAGCAGGATCATGCCGGCACATAGGGTAACCTGCCAGTCGCTCCAGTTGAAGAGGATGGCGATATAATGAGAGCCAATCACACTGAGAATGGGTGCGCCAAGCGGGACGGAGAGCAGAAAAAACCATCCGACCATGTTGCCGAAGCGTTCGCCGTAGGCGGTTTGGACAAATGAAGAGACGCCCCCTGAGCTGGGATATCGGGCTGATAAAAGGCCCATCGTGACGCCCATCGGCAGTACCAATATGGACATCAGCAGCCAGGCCAGAATCGAGGCCGGTCCGGCAATTTCCGCAGCCAGTCCGGGGATCAGAAGCACGCCCGAACCGAGTACAGAACCGATGTACAAGGCAATGATCTGCTGCAGTCCCAAGGTTTTGGTCAGGCTTGTTGAAGTTGCTGCACTAGGTTTCATTTTCGTTCCCTCGCTCTTTTCATAAAGATGATGGGATTAGCGTAGCATAGACATTGGAATCAGTGTTATCTATAATTACAGATACAATCAATCGAAAAATCCGATTTGAAATGAGGGAGAGCATGGACACCCGTTATTTGCAAACCTTTCGGGAAGTAGCCAAATGGCAAAGCTTCACCCGTGCTGCAGAGGTTTTGGGCTATGCACAGTCCAGCATCACCACGCAGATTCAGAACCTGGAGAATGAGTTTGGGGTGGTTCTGTTTGAACGCTGGGGGCGAAAAATCAGACCGACTCAAGCTGGCGAAGTGCTGCTTTCCTACAGTGAGCAGCTGCTTGCCATTTTGGATGAGGCGAGGGGGCAGCTCTCGGATCAGGCTCAGTTGGCAGGTACGCTGACGATTGGGACTGTTGAATCGTTGGCTGCTTTTTACCTGCCTCCCTACCTGCAAAAATTTCGCCAGGAGCAACCGAAGATGCGCGTGCTTTTGCATCCCGGGATTTGCGATGAACTGCGGCAAGGGGTGAAGGAGGGGGCGTATGATTTTGCCTTTATTCTGGATCGATGGCAGGAGCATCCTGATCTGGTCTGTCTGAATCTGGGGGAAGAAGAACTGGTGGTGATTGCAGCACCGGGCCATCGTTTGGAGCGTGCTCAAAAGGTGGAGGCAGAAGATTTTTCCGGAGAGAACTGGATCTTCACGGAAGAAGGCTGCAGCTACCGCATCATCATGGAAAACGTCTTGCGCAAAGCCAACGCAGTCGTCCACTCTTCGCTGGAATTCGGAAGCATGGAAGCGATCAAGCAGTGTGTCACTTACGATCTCGGCATTGCCCTCGTCCCGAAAATCACAGTCACAGAAGAAGTGAAGAATGGAACCTTGATCATTCTTCCTTTTACCCACCCTGAGGTTCGGGTCTACCGTCAGCTCGTGTACCACCAGAAAAAATGGATGCCGCAGGCGATGCACTATTTTATCGACTTGCTGAAAGCGGGAGATCTGGACAGAACGAACCGTATACTGAAGAGTGCTCTTTAACTTCGAATTGGCTACAAGAGGAAAAACAGATGATGGCAGAAGTTGCGTATGATATGATAGAGACTAAGCTGTTTTTGAGATGAAGGAGGTTTTTATTACCGTGAACAGTGTAGAGGAAAGCATTGTAAAAGATATGGGACTGGCTCATAATGGCCATCTGAAAATCGACTGGGTAAAGGAACATATGCCTGTTCTGAACCGCATTCGCGAACGCTTTGAAAAAGAAAAGCCGTTTGCCGGACTGAAAGTGGCGATCTCCCTTCACCTGGAAGCCAAGACTGCATACCTGGCGAAAGTGGTGCAAGCTGGAGGCGCGGAAGTAACCATCACAGGTTCCAACCCGCTCTCTACGCAGGATGACGTCTGCGCAGCGCTGGTAGAGGATGGCATTCGCGTATTTGCGAAGTACAATCCAGATCCAGCCGAGTACAAAGAGCATCTGATCAAAACGCTGGAAACTCGTCCTGACCTGATCATCGATGATGGCGGAGATTTGGTGACAATCCTGCACAGCGAGCGTCGCGATCTGCTGGCGCAAGTGCGCGGTGGCGCTGAAGAGACGACAACAGGGATTCTGCGTCTGAAAGCCCTCGAAAAAGAAGGCAAGCTGGAATTCCCAATGGTAGCGGTAAACGATGCTTTCTGCAAATACTTGTTTGACAATCGTTACGGTACAGGCCAATCCGTCTGGGATGGCATCAACCGTACGACAAACCTGGTTGTTGCCGGTAAAACCGTTGTGGTTGTCGGCTACGGCTGGTGCGGTAAAGGTGTGGCAATGCGTGCAAAAGGATTGGGCGCAAAAGTCATCGTCACCGAAATCGATGCGATCAAAGCGGTAGAAGCCTATATGGATGGCTTTGAAGTAATGCCGATGAGCGAAGCGGCAAAACACGGCGATTACTTCGTGACCGTAACCGGAAACCGCGACGTGATTCGCAAAGAGCATTTTGAAGTGATGAAAGATGGCGCAATTCTGTCCAACGCGGGCCACTTCGATGTCGAAGTGAACAAAGTGGAATTGAAGGAAATGTCGACTTCCACGCGCATCGTGCGCAAAGACATCGAAGAATTTGTCATGGCAGACGGTCGAAAACTGTACCTCTTGGCGGAAGGTCGCCTCGTGAACCTGGCTGCAGGGGATGGACATCCTGCCGAGATCATGGACATGACCTTCGCGCTGCAAGCTGTTTCCCTTGCCTATGTGAATGAGCAATACAAAAACATCGGTAAAAAAGTCCTGAACGTACCTTACGAACTGGATGCGATGGTTGCTCAATACAAGCTGGAAGCTCTGGGAATCGGCATCGACAAATTGACCGACGAGCAAAAAGCGTATCTGGACAGCTGGGTCGAATAGTCTCGCGAAAACCGTCTTTTCCCGGAAAAAAAAGAAACGAAAAATCCTGCATACACATGCGGGATTTTTTTTGTATAATAG
>DASQMM010000104.1:0-2693 GCA_035645495.1 Brevibacillus sp.
CCCGACAGCCGCACGCACTTCGCTCAATGCCATATCGTCCTGTCCGACATGGATTCCATCCGCTTGCATCCGAATAGCCAAGTCGACATCGTCATTGACGAAAAACAGGGCGTCATATTGCTTGCATAATCTTTTCAAGGCTCTCGCCAATTCAAAACGTTCTTCGTCTGAAAGCCTGCTCCCTTTATCACGAAACTGCAGGCTGCCTGCACCTCCACGCAGTGCCTCTTCGCTGACCCGCAGCGTCTCCTCTACTGAAAAACCGCAATCCTGAGATCCAACCACGAAATATACGCCTAGCTTTTGTCGCAGTTTCTCCTGATTTCTCATTTCCTGATCTCCTTCCAAAGGTCCAATGCTTGACGATAAGCGTACGTTTTTTGCCTTACATCATCTGCCGCTGTAATTCCCGACAGCACCGCTACCCCTGTACAGCCCGCCTTCAATAATTCAACGGCATTCTCGGGCGTCACACCACCAATACCGATGACAGGCGTGCGCAATGCCGCTGTGATTTGCTTCAGCTCCTCGATGCCGCGCGGTTCCAGACCCGGCTTGGAAGCACTGGTATACACATGACCGTAGATCAGATAATCAGCGCCTTCTGCTTCTGCTGCTGCGGCCTCGTCAAAGGAGTGGACGGATCTGCCGAGCCACTGATGATCTCGTACGACTCTCCTGGCTTCCTGGACAGACAAGCTGTGGTAAGCGAGATGCGCCCCACGACACCCTACTGCTGCCGCGACATCGGCACGATCATTGATCAGGAGACGATCAAGCGGCATGACTTCCGACAAAGAGATCGCCCAATCCATACACTCGCGCGCGGTCCGCTGCTTTTCCCTTATATGCAGATAGTCCATCCCGCCTGCGTAAGCCAGCTCCGCGATGCGCAAAACTTCCTCCAGGGGCTGCTTGCCGCTCGTAATCAAATGGAGTTCAGGCTTTTGCCGCATCTCCTCCGCCACCCCCAGACAACGCTGTCAAACACTCTTGCAGCCACTCCATCATGCGATCTTCTTTTTGCGGTGCGCGAGCGAGCATTTCCACAATCAAACGGCGCAAGAAAAAGGATTGCTGCAGCGTCAGGGGAAACGTTATCGTCCGAGGTTTCTTCTCCTGTTTTTCCAGGGTATCCACTCCGGCCAGCAGGATATTCGCGATGGACTCAATCAATTCATGCAAGGATTCCGTTTCTTTCAATTCGTCATAACAGCCGTCAAACAAGCGGCATAATAGTAAAAATGCCTGTGACGACATAGTCACCGGCTGAACATCCTCTATGGGTTCCGGCATCTTTATGTCCCTCCATCCCTTGAAACAACCTCCATTATACCATTTCAACATGAGAAAAACTTGATCTTTCGCCAAGTACTTTCATCCTTGATATTGTCATAGCAAAGTTAACTTTTCTGAATGAAAAACGAAAACCGCTGAGATTTCAGCGGCTTTTACTTGTCCCTTCATTGCGGTCATTATGATGCGATTGTCGAAGGTTTGTATTCTTATCGTTTTCATCCAGCGTCTTTCCACGGTTCTTTCCTAAATCCTTGCTGTTGTTATTTTTGCCCACTAAGCACACCTCCTCCACCAGTTCGTCATGGAATAGCGTAACCAGTTGGCCGGTGTTTACACCTAGATTTTTGGATCAGCTTTCAACACGCTGCATACGACCTCGAACTGCGTAGACGATAGCAAATGGAACACGCCAGCCCAGTAAAAACACGAATGTCACCAGATAGGTTACTTCCGCGAATATCCAGGTCAAAGGTACGCCCGTCCACCAGGAGCGAAGCAGAAGCCCGATCGGGGCAGCCAGTGTCCAGGTCAAAAAAGTGGAGAGCAGATTGCTCCATACATTCACATAACGCTTGTTCTGATAGCTTTTCAGCAGGATAGATGCCACCAGCCAAGCAAGTAAAAACGGCGCGAGCGTCTCCAACATTCCCAAAAACGTGATGGGGAGCTGATGGATGCCTTTTCCAATATATACGAATAGCCAAAACGCGACCAAGTCACCGGCAAACAGTACATAGCCAGCCGGCATAATACGATGTCCCATGTAAACCCTCTTTTCTGGCGGAGGCTTTTTCTTTCCTCTATAGTATACATGCCAGCATGGGATCGACAATCGACATCGCTCATGATTCACCAAACAGCAACAATTCCAGCTTCTTCGCTACTTCCGGCCACTCCCGATCCAGAATGCTGAACATCACGGTATCGCGAACGACCCCATCCTGAACGATCATGTGATTGCGGAGCACGCCCTCCCGTACACCGCCGATCCGTGCGATGGCCCGCTGTGAGTTCAGATTGCGTGCGTCAGTCTTCAATTGAACCCGTATGCATCCTTGTTCGAAGCTGTGCTTGAGAAGCAAGTATTTGCATTCGGTATTCACGATTGTTTTCCATACAGATGGGGTCAACCAGGTAGACCCGATCTCCAGACCTTTGTCATGAGCCGAGATCGCCATGTAGCGCGTACTGCCGATGATTTCTCCCCGCTCCTTCTCGATAATGGCAAAAGGCAGCTCAGTGCCGGCACGTTCACGGTCCAGTGCCTGCGCAATCCAATTCTGGATGTCTTGCAGCGACCTCATTTTTTGGGACATGTACGTCCAAATCTCTTCATATTTTCCAGCCTCCCAAAGCCTTAGCGCATGATGTTCCCGCAACGGTTCGAGGCGTAC
>DASQMM010000105.1:0-16053 GCA_035645495.1 Brevibacillus sp.
ATTGTCCAGGATCGTAATCAGCAATCCCTCTTCCGTCATCTTGGTTTGGAGCTTGTCCTCCAGTTGATTGGTCTTGATATAACCCTCCAACTGCGTTTGCAGCTGTTTCAGATCCTCTGTCTCTTTGCGGATGGCTTCCTCCAGCTTCTTCTCTTCCTCTGTCTTCTCTGCTTCCTGTGCCCCCTTGTGCAAGGTCTGTTGGGCCATCAGCGGATCAAGCGGGACCGGGCTGGGTTGATTCAAGACGCCTACCCCGCCGTTTAAGGCGACATTGAAGGATTTCACCATCTGGTCGAACTTCTTCGCATCCATTTCGCTGGATGCAAACAATACGATGAACAGGGCCAGCAGAAGAGTGAGAATATCAGCGTACGGAATCAGCCAAGACTCGTCCACATGTTCCTCATGCGGAGGACTTTTCTTCGGTCGTTTAGCCATTTACCGCAGCTCCTTCCTCCTTTGTCTCCTCCTTGACATCAGCGCGCTCCTTGAACGGAATGTAGACAAGAAGCTTTTGCTCGATCGCGGCTGGTGAGACCCCGGCTTGAATGGAGAGAAGTCCCTCTACCATGATTTTTTTGATCTCGATTTCCTGCTTCGATTTGCGTTTCAATTTATTGGCGAATGGATGCCAGAGTACATAACCGGTAAAAATCCCGAGCAGCGTCGCGACGAACGCAGCCGAAATGGAGAGGCCGAGCGCGTCAATATCGCTCAGATTTCCGAGTGCCGAGATGAGACCTACTACCGCGCCCAATACCCCAAGCGTCGGTGCATAGGAACCTGCCTGTGTGAAAATCAAGGCGTTGGCATGGTGTCGCTCTTCAATCGCATGGATCTCTTCATTTAGTACATCTCGCACAAAATCAGGCTCTCCGCCGTCGATGATCATTTTCATTCCATTGCGCAGGAATGGGTCCTCAATCTCATCTGAAGTGTTTTCCAGAGCAAGCAAGCCTTCGCGGCGGGCAATGGAAGCCCAGTTCATGAATTGGCCAATCAGTTCACGTTTTTCAGGGAGTTTCCGTTCGGTAAAAAGAATTTTGAACAAAGCAGGTACCCGCTTGACTTCTGAGAAGGGAAACGCATTTAAAATAGCGGCGATTGTACCTACGATAATAATCATAAAGGCTGCAGCGTTCAGCAATGCCGCCGGGCTGGCGTGTTTCAAGATCATCCCGACAACTACGGCTACGACTCCTAGTACGACACCTATTACGGTCGATTTTTCCATTGTGACACTCCCTAACTTCCGTAATCAAATCTATCTATATATGGTTTCGGTAATTTGGTGTCGATTTGTGAGAGGAAGTTGCGTAAAAATCGGAACTCTTTTTGAACGTTTCACGATACATCCCTATTTCAACCATTCCGTAAGACCGATCATTACCAGCAAACCCGTAATGAAGGAGAGAGTAGCCGCTCCTGCGTGACCGTCGCCGTGGCTCTCCGGAATCAATTCCTTGTAGACAATAAACAGCATGGCTCCAGCCGCGAAGGACAAGCCGTACGGCACCAATCCATCTACAACATTCGTCAGATAGTACCCGATGATGGCTGACACGACCTCCACCGAACCCGTCATCGTCGCCAGAAAAAAGGCCTTGAGTCTGCTCACGCGTTGATTGATCAAAAAAAGCGCCACAAGGAACCCCTCAGGCGCGTTCTGAAGTCCGATCGCAAAGGCAATCAGTCCGCCAAGCTCATTCTGATCGCCGGAGTAGCTGACGCCGACGGACAAGCCTTCGGGAATATTGTGCAGGGTGATCGCCGAAAGAACCAATATCGCCTGGGTATCCATCGAGAGATTCATGTGCGAGTGCTCCAGGTCAATGTGCGGAATGACGCTCTCTAGCAATGTCAGCACCAGCATGCCGGTCAGCACGCCCAAGCAGACGATCAGAAAGCTGTCTTTGCTCAGCGCTTGGGGAATCAGGCTGAATGTCGCAGCCGCCATCATGATCCCGGCCGTAAAGGCGAGCAGAATATCCCGCCAGCGATGTGTGACGGTTCTGAAAAAGAGAATCGGCAGTGCTCCCACCCCGGTCGCCATCGCCGATAAAATGCTTCCCATCAATAGATCTTCCATGCAAGTACCCCCGCTACGGAATCTGCCATACGTACCGTTGTCTAGGCAGTCCCTTTTTGCTGGACTTCTTGTACAACTGTGTCATTATCACTATCATAGTGCGTAAGATCAGAAAACATGCACAATTTGAACGCAACCAGCCACACGTGTATAAAGGGGAGAAAAGGGATGGAGAACTTTGATGTAATCGTGGTAGGAGCAGGATCTGTCGGGATGGCAGCCGGATATGAACTGGCAAAAAAAGGGGTTCGCACACTGCTGCTTGACGCTTTTGATCCTCCTCACACGATGGGCAGCCACCATGGAGACACACGAATTATTCGGCACGCCTACGGGGAGGGCGTACAGTATGTACCGCTTGCGCTGCGGGCGCAGGAACTGTGGGAGGAGCTAGCCGGACTATCGGGCAAGACGCTATTTGCACGTACAGGCGTATTAGGTGCAGGACCGCTGGAAAGCCCTTTTTTAGCGGAAATGCAGGTATCAGCCAAACAATTCTCGCTGCCATTAGAGGTCATGAGTGCTGAGGAGGTCAACCGTCGTTGGCACGGGATGAATCTGCCCGACAACTTCTACGGTTGCTACGAGACGAACGCTGGTGTTCTGTATTCCGAACGCTGCATCTCAGCTTACCGTGAGCTGGCTACGAGTCTGGGTGTCGTCCTGCTGACTCACACGCGAGTGACAGCCGTGCAGGTAGAACCCGATCACGTCACGGTCACCACCGATCAGGGGAGTTATCGAGGCGAAAAACTGTTGTTGAGTGCGGGAGCCTGGAACCCTGCTTTGCTGAAATCTCTGGGCCTCCAGCTTCCTCTGGTGCCTACACGCAAGACCGTGGCCTGGTTTGCAGCAGATGAGCAGCTGTACAGCTCAGAAAAGTTCCCCGCCTTTGTCTTTGAACTGGAGGATTCCATCTACTACGGCTTTCCCAGCATCGATGGGACCGGAGTAAAAATCGGCCGCCATGACGGAGGCCAACCGATCGATCCCGACCAGCTGGACCGCACCTTTGGCACGTATCCAGCCGATGAAGGAGATGTCCGTTCCTTTCTTGAAACCTATATGCCGCAAGCCGCAGGCCCTCTGCAGCAGGGGCGCGTCTGCATCTATACCCTGACTCCGGATGAGCATTTCGTCATCGACCATCATCCCGAGCATGAACACGTCATCATTACCGCAGGCTTCTCAGGGCACGGCTTTAAGTTCGCCAGTGCGATCGGGGAAACGGCCAGCCAGCTTCTGACCGATGGCAAGTCTATGCACGATCTTTCCTTATTTACATTGAATCGCCTGTAACCATCAGAGTGAAAACGCCCCGCATCCGTTATGGATTGCGAGGCGTTTCTTTTGCATGGGTCAGCCTTCCCAATAAAAGGAGCCGATCTCTGCCTTGATCCGCACCCCTGCCTCCAGGATGTCGGGGAATGTGCCCCTGTGGTCGACATAGGAAATGTTCCCCCTCCGATTGTCAAAGGGGGCCAGGTAAGCGAATCCCGGACGCGTGGCCTGGGATACCAAATAGGCAGAACGCATGGCTCCCGGCTTTCGGTTTTCGTTCAAAAACGCGATCATGGAAGGGGCTGTCCGAATGCCTGCCCCGTGCCCGTAGTACAAGCCTCCCCCCAGAAAGACGGCGTTTTCCCCCTGCCAGTGCGGTTTGCTCGGATCGTAATCCGGATTGGCGAAGTAGAGGATGTCACCAGGCAAGAACGTGTTTGTCGGTAGGGTCTGCAAGTCCAAATCTTGATCGTAACGCCAATCGTACAGAATCATATCAGCGAACAACCGCTCAAAATCTGCTTCCCGGATCGACTTCAACACAGCATGGTACAAAATGATGACCATTGCCGTCGCACACTCAGTGGCGTAAAGCCTGCCATTTTGAAAGATATCAATAATCCCACGAGAAGGAGGGATACCCGGACGCAAGCGAAAGCCCCCCAGCTCGGTCTGCTCCCAGAACTCCGGGTTGCTTCGCGAATGTTCAAAGTCGGAAAAAGCAATTCCACTCATGTACAGCGCTCGTGCTGATTTGACCAGATGATCCCGCAGCTTCAGTTCAAAGCGCAAGACGTCCGCCGAAGCATATTCAAATACGACGCGGCTAGCGGCCATCCTATGGACAATTTCCTGCTGCACATCGTTCAATCCCCATTCAGCCTGCAGCATCAAGGGATTTACCTGTCGTCCAGCAATCCAGATCATAAGCTGCCTCCTTCGTCTTCGTTCCCATCATAAGTATCTATATGCGTGTGCCTACCGACGGGTGCATGAGGTTCCTCGATCAAGCCTTTGTACCTTTTATTTGGTGGTCCACGGACTGCTGTGGAGGAGCGGAAAAAGGAGAGAACGCTCAGGCGGGTTGGGATCTTTACTGGGGGTCATCCCTGGCCGCCTCCCACTCCAAAGGCGGAACCGCGGCCAAAAGCAGCCGACTTCGAAGAAGTTATTCAGGGTTGGCCGCTAAAACCATGTTCCGCCTTTTCCGTTCCGGCTTGGTCAAGATCCCAAATGCCTTCGCTTATCTCCCCTTTTTCCTCAGCCAGCTTTCCCTGGTCCTCCTGCTTTTTTTAGTAAAAAAATCAAAAACCACCCGCACGAGGCGGATGGCATAGTTCTTACCTGGGATTGTTCAAATCGTAAGGAGTTTCCTGATAGACATAGTAGTTGAGCCAATTGGAGAACAACAGGTTGGCATGGGAGCGCCAGGTGACGATTGGCGCTTTGGTAGGGTCGTCCTTGGGATAGTAATGGCGCGGCACTGCAATATCCAGTCCCTTGCTGACATCCCGCTGGTACTCATCCTGCAAGGTGTTCGGATCGTATTCGGAATGGCCCGTCACGAAGATCTGGCGTCCATCCCGGCTTGCGACGATATACACGCCCGATTCCTCAGACTCGGAGAGAATCTCCAGCTCCGCTACCTTCTCGATGTCCTCTCTGCGGTTCTCGGTGTGCCGTGAATGCGGAACGTAGAAATACGAGTCAAAGCCACGGAACAATTTAATATTCTGCTGGTTTACCGTATGCGGGAATATCCCGAACATCTTTTCCGGCAGCGGATGCTTCGGAACCCCGTAATGATGGTACAGCCCAGCTTGCGCTCCCCAGCAGATGTGCAGGGTGGAAGTGACATTTTCCATCTTCCAGTCCAGAATCGCCTGCAGTTCCTTCCAGTAGGTGACTTCCTCGAAATCAAGCTGCTCCACGGGCGCTCCTGTAATGATCATCCCGTCGAATCGTTGGTGGCGAATATCTTCAAACGTATGATAGAACGAAGAAAGGTGCTCCTCCGACGTATTTTTCGAGGTATGGCTCGACATGTGCAGCAAAACGATCTCGACCTGCAGCGGCGTATTCCCCAGCAATCGAAGCAGTTGGGTCTCCGTCGTTTCCTTGACAGGCATCAGATTTAGGATAACGATGCGCAAAGGTCGTATATCCTGGGTAAAGGCACGACTCTCTGGCATCACAAAAATATTCTCGTTGGCTAACACTTCCGTAGCTGGCAAACCATCTGGCACTTTGATAGGCATGATGTAAAATCCCCCTTTCCATCTGCTTGAGCAGGGAAAAAATCGTAATTCCGAGAAATTCGACAACTATACTCAACTTCCTGCCAAAATATTCAATCATGGTATGAAAAAGACCTCTGCCACCCAAAAAGGGGACAAGAGGTCCTGCTTGCTTTCTTAGATCCAGCCACGCGCCTCCATGGCTTGCGTAATCCGCAGCAAGGAGACCATATACGCACCTGTACGCATATCTACTCCGTATTTCTCAGCCAGTGTCCGAACCGCCGCATAGGCTTCCACCATCGCCGTTTGCAGCTTCTCATTTACCTCTGCTTCCGACCAGTAGTGATGCATCAGGTTTTGCACCCACTCGAAGTAAGAGACGGTCACACCCCCGGCATTCGCCAGGATGTCCGGAATCACCAAGACACCGTTTTTACGCAGGATGACATCTGCATCCGGTGTTGTTGGGCCGTTGGCTGCTTCGGCAATCACCTTGGCCCGAACCCGTTCGGCGTTTGCGGCCGTGATTACATTCTCCAATGCCGCCGGTATCAAAATATCTACATCAAGCTCCAACAGCTCTGCGTTGGAGATCTTTTTGCCTTTTTCGTAATCCTGGATCGAACTGGTATCCTTCAATTGACCAACCTTTTCTACGTCCAAACCGTGAGGATCGTAGATGCCTCCGCGCGAGTCGCTCACTGCTACGATGACAAAGCCGAGCTCAGCAAGCAGTTTGGCCGAGATGCGGCCGGCATTTCCGAAGCCTTGGATTGCGACTGTCGTCTCCTCCGGCTTGCGGCCCAATTCTTTCAATGCTTCCAGGATCGTAAATACACAGCCTTGTGCAGTCGCCTCGCTGCGTCCTTTGGAGCCGCCGATGATCAGCGGTTTTCCCGTAATGACGCCTGGCGAGTAGGCACCTTTCAAACGGCTGAAGGTATCCATCATCCAACCCATGATCTGTGGCGTTGTATAAACATCCGGCGCCGGAATATCCTTATCCGGTCCGACGATATCCGCGATGGCCTCCATGAAGCCGCGGCTGATGCGTTCCAACTCACCTTTGCTGAAATCATGCGGATCACAGATGACTCCGCCTTTTCCGCCGCCATAAGGCAGACCGACAACGCCGCATTTAAAGGTCATCCACATGGAGAGTGCCTTTACTTCATCTAATGTAACGTCTGGATGGAAACGGATTCCACCCTTCGTAGGACCAATCGCGTCATTATGTTGAGAACGATAGCCTTCGAATACGCGAACACTGCCATCATCCATTTTGACTGGGAAGCTGACACAGACTACCCGCTTGGGATGCTTCAAAATTTCTACAGCATGGTTAGGCAATCCCAGCAAGGATGCGGCCGCATCGATTTGTTTTTGTACAATCTCAAATGGATTCAGGTTTTCTTTTCCTACGATTTCTCTCTCTGTTGTTTGCATGTACTCTCCACCCTTCTTGACTCTCTCTTTTGTCTGTAAAATTTTACCACATCACCTTTGTACCGAAGTAAAGAGACGGTAGAAACGTCAATAATTATAGACGAGAAAAGAGAAGTCTACAATTAATAATTATTCATTTTTTCAAAAAATTAAACGACTTTCAAGACCTAATTTAACATGTATTCATCTTTTCTCCAAAAAATATCGCCTTTCGATCAACGTTCATATGGTTGACCGAAAGGCGAAGCTTCCTTATTTATGCAAGTACGCTTTCATTAACTGGGTCTTGGTCGTCCACATCAGCTCGCTGATGTGCAGACGATAGTGCTCAGGGTTGAGCATGCGCAGGTATTCGGGCCAGAACAAGGCCAATTGCTCGCGATGATACGCGCGAATTTCCTCGAGCGTCGGCAGTTCGTACACCAGCTCTCCGTTCACGAAGACGGGCGTCAACAGCGGCTCTGCCCGATAGTTCGTTACTTTTTTGTTCAGATAGGGGTGGCTTGGGTTGATCAACTCGATCGGCTCGCCTTTGAGAACCTGCTGCTCTTCCGGGTAGCACAGATAGTCGGCGACCGCTTTTCCCGTAGCCGGATCGATCAGCCGATACATTTCTTTGATCCCGGGCGTGGTTACTTTTTCTGGATTCCCCGATATTTTGATCGTCGGCAAAAAGCCCCCGTCTTCCCCTTCACGCGCGACGAGCTTGTAGACGCCGCCCAGTGTCGGCTGGTCTGCCGCGGTGATCAGCTGCGTGCCGACCCCCCAGCTATCGATTCGCGCTCCCTGTACCTTGAGGTTGAGAATCGTATGCTCATCCAGATCATTGGATGCGACGATTTGCACGTCCTCCAGTCCCGCTTTATCCAGCATTTCGCGCGTCTTGATCGACAGATAGGCCAGATCTCCGCTGTCCAGCCGGACCGCAGCCAATTTTTTACCCTGCTGCTGCAGTTTTTTGCCCAGCTCGATGGCATGAGGGACACCGCTTTTCAAGGTATCATACGTATCCACAAGCAAGGTTACCTGTCCCGGCAAGGCCTCAGCAAAACGCTCGAACGCAAGCTCCTCGCTGTCATGGCTTTGAACCCACGAATGCGCATGTGTCCCTTTTGTCGGAATGCCAAACATTTTCCCAGCCAGCATATTGGAGGTCGCATCAAATCCTGCCAAATAAGCGGCGCGTGTTCCCCAAAGTGCTGCATCCGCCTCCTGTGCCCGACGCGTCCCAAATTCCATCAGCACGTCATTGCCCGCGATCTGCTTGATTCGTGATGCTTTCGTGGCGATCAGCGTCTGGTAATTCATGTAATTGAGCAACGCCGTCTCCACTAACTGCGCTTCCAGCATGCGGCCTTCCACGCGGATCAGCGGTTCGTTCGGGAACACCAGCGTCCCTTCCTTGACCGAATAGAGCGAGCCTGTGAAGCGGAATTGACGCAGCTCCTCCAAAAACGCAGGATCGTAATTCTCCTCCTGTTCGCTCAGGTAATCCAGATCGCTCTCTTCAAAGCGCAGATTCTGGATATAAGCCACAATTCGCTCCAAACCAGCGTAGACGGCATATCCGTTGCCGAAGGGAAGTTTGCGGAAAAACGCTTCAAACACGGCCTTGCGATTATGCGTTCCATTGATCCAGTGCGCGTACATCATGTTGATTTGATATTTATCGGTGTGCAATACCACGCCTGATGATTGCATGTGAGTAAGCCTCCTGTAGCTTTCTTTCCATTATCATACCAGAACCTCCCACAGGTGTCTTTTTTGTCGGAAGAAATCATCGCAAAACCCTGATTCTCGACACCCACACTCCTGTGATATAGTAATGAAATCAATAAACGAGACGGGAGATTGCAAAATGATGGAGATGGATCGACAACTTATGTATATCTGTAAAGGCACCCCGAAGGACAGCCTATATAATGGGGCCGCATTTCGATCTGGCATATGGAAGACACAAGCCGATGAATTGCTTGTGCAGGAACAGCAAATCGAAGCGGATCAAGTGGCCAATCCAGCGTATCACGGCGGTCCGGACCGCGTCGTCTGCCTGTATTCTTTTGAACATTATGCCCACTGGGAGAAAGTTTTTGGACAGCCGTTGCCGATTTCCGCTTTTGGCGAAAATATATGTACAAGCAATATGACGGAAGAACAGGTGTGCATCGGCGACATTTTTCAGATCGGAGACGCTGTCCTCCAGGTTTCACAGGGACGGTATCCGTGTGCCACAATCAACAAGCGCAACAACAACAATCAATTGCTGAAAAAAGTAGTGGAGACCGGCTATACGGGGTATTTTTTCCGTGTACTGCAACCTGGGACAATCGTTCCGTCATCGACAATCACCCTTTTGTCTGCCCATCCTGCTCAAGTGACCGTCGCCTCCATACACCACCTCTACTTTCATGAGAAAAACCCGCTTCGCTCTACCATCGAGCACATGCTGGGCGTGGCGGAACTGGCAGAACCATGGCGGAAGATACTTCTCGATAAGCTGCAATCGTAAAGAAAGGATTTTGCGCATGCGAATTAACAAATACATCAGTGAGACAGGCATTTGTTCAAGAAGAGAATCGGATAAATGGATCGAAGCCAAGCGGGTGACGATCAATGGCGTCATCGCCCAACTGGGAAGCACCGTCTCTGAGGGGGATGACGTCAGAGTCGATGGAAAGCCCATCGGCACGAAAAAAAAGGCAGTCTATATCGCCTTGAACAAGCCTGTCGGAATCACCTGTACGACAGAGCTCCATGTAAAAGGAAACATCATCGATTTTGTCAATCATCCCGAGCGCATTTTCCCGATTGGCAGGCTGGACAAGGATTCCCAAGGCTTGATTCTCTTAACGAACGATGGCGATATTGTCAATAAAATCCTGCGTGCGGAAAATAACCATGATAAAGAGTACATTGTCACAGTGGACAAGCCGATTACCCCCGCTTTTTTGCAAGGAATGTCCAGCGGCGTGCGCATCCTCGGCACTATCACCAAACCATGCACCGTGACGAAAATTAGCGAACGCGTCTTCCGCATCATCCTGACCCAAGGGCTGAACCGGCAGATCAGACGGATGTGCGCCGCCTTTGGCTATCAAGTTCGCAAATTGGAGCGCATTCGCATCATGAACATTCACTTAAACGGGTTAAAGCTGGGGAATTGGCGAAATCTGACTGCCAAGGAGTTGCATGAGCTGCAGAAGAACCTGGAGTATCAGCCCCGCATGTTTTCCCCCTCCCCGTAGCATGCTGATTCGAAAAAAAGCAGGATGGAGCTTTTTCTCCTCTATCCTGTCTTTTTTTCTGTCAGATCGATCGTACTTTTCCCGGGAAATCGACACGGAGAAAGGGTACCTATTTACGTTTTTTTGTATTAAAGTGAATAAGGACAATGTTTACCTATCAAAATCAACCTGCGATCTACGCAGAAAGGTGAGAGTTCATGAATCTTTGGGAGATTTTCGTGGCATTCGTGTTGGGTCTTGTAGAAGGACTTACCGAATTTGCCCCCGTTTCATCTACAGGACACATGATTATTGTCGACGACACGCTGCTTCACTCTAGTGCTTTGTTTTCGCCACATGTCGCCAACACGTTCAAAGTAGTCATCCAACTCGGCTCCATCATCGCCGCAGTCATCATTTTCAAAGACCGCTTCTTGAGTCTGCTTGGGCTAAAAAGGCTTCCCTCTGACAACGGCAATCCCAGGGAAAAGCTTCGTCTGTCCCAAGTCCTGGTCGGCCTTATTCCCGCCGGAATCTTAGGCGTATTGTTTAACGACTATATCGACGAGTATCTCTTTTCCGTACATACGGTCTTGATTGGGCTTGTGGCAGGCGCCCTTTTGATGATCGCTGCAGATTGGTTTCGTCCTGCCAAGCCCAAAGTGGTCTCTGTCGACCAAATCACCCACAAGCAAGCGCTGATTATCGGGCTGTTCCAATGTATCGCCTTGTGGCCGGGCTTTTCCCGCTCCGGTTCTACGATTTCCGGCGGGGTACTGCTGGGCCTGAATCACCGCTCCGCATCCGACTTTACGTTTATTATGGCCGTTCCGATCATGGCAGGCGCCAGCTTTTTGTCTTTGTTGAAGAACTGGCAATACATCACGATCGAAGCTCTGCCGTTTTTTGTCGTCGGTTTTATCAGCGCCTTTCTCTTCGCTTGGCTCGCGATCCGATTCTTCCTGCGCCTGATCAATCGAATCAAATTAGTACCCTTTGCCCTTTATCGGATTGTGCTCGCTGCTGTGATTTTTTTCTGGATTCTCTAAAATTCGGACAGCCCCTGACGGAAAAGTTTTGCTTGCAGCCTTCTTTTTCGGTATGATTACCGTTATGAGTAAACGTGTTCGGGGGGCTTGTCCTTGTTATCTTCTTCCTACCAAAAACGTCGGCTGACTTCGGTTCAGATCATCGTCATTTTTTACGTCGGATTGATCCTTTTGTCCAGCGTTCTCTTATATCTCCCCATCTTCCATAACCCTGGCGCCTCCATTTCCTTTATCGACGCCATGTTTACAGCAACCAGCGCGATTAGTGTGACTGGTCTTTCCGTCATTACCATCCACGAGATTTTCAACGAATGGGGCATTCTGTATCTGACGCTGCTCTTCCAAGTGGGCGGGATCGGGATTATGACACTGGGTACCTTCTTTTGGCTGCTGATGGGGCATAGGATCGGACTGGAGCAACGCATCTGGATCGCGACGGACCACAACCGTTCGACATTATCCGGCCTCGTCAATCTGATGCGCAACATTCTCGTCCTGGCCCTGTTGATCGAGTTGGTGGGAACCATCCTTTTGGGCAGTCACTTTTTGCTCAGCGGATACTACGACAATTGGTACTCCGCGTACTACCATGGCTTCTTCGCTTCGGTCAGCGCCTTTACCAACGCTGGCTTTGATCTTCATGGAAACTCCATGCTCGACTTTTCACATGACTATATTTACCAATCCATTGTCATGATTTTGATTATATGCGGCGCAATCGGCTTTCCCGTATTGATGGAGGTCCGCAATTACTTTTCCTATCGGCGGGCAAAAATGCGCTTTACCTTTTCCCTCTTTACCAAAGTCACGACGGTTACGTTCTTCTCCCTTGTCGCTGTCGGAGCCCTTTTTCTTTACCTGTTTGAACGAACCCAGCTGTTTGCGGGCATGAGCTGGCATGAGACCTTGTTCTATTCGCTCTTCCATTCCATCTCGTCACGCAGTGGAGGCCTTTCCACATTGGAGATCAGCCATCTCTCCAGTCCTACCCTCCTGATGCTGGCTGGTCTGATGTTCATCGGCGCCTCTCCGAGCAGTGTCGGGGGCGGTATACGGACGACGACCTTTTTTGTCATGGTCGCGGCGGTAATCAACCATATGCGCGGCTACAAAGATGTGAAGGTGTTCGGCAGAGAATTGGTTGAAGAGGATATTATGCGCTCGTTTCTCGTATTCTTCGTCGCCATTTTTCTGGTTTTCACTTCTGTGATCCTGATGGTCTGGCTGGAGGATATGCCATTCCAGCACGTCTTGTTCGAGGTCTGTTCCGCCTTCGGGACGACAGGCTTGTCTACAGGCATCACCTCGGAACTGAGCACTCCAGGCAAGCTGATCCTTATCATTACCATGATGATCGGGCGGATCGGGATTATCAACGTCCTGCTCTTCCTCAAACGGAACGAACGGATCGTACGTTATCACCATCCCAAAGAACGCATCATCATCGGACAATAAGACGCTTTGTTTGCAGAAAGCTCCCTTTCAAAGGGAGCTTTTTTCATTTTAACTACCTAACATAATTTTGTTTGACTTTACTAAACTAAAAGAAATATCCTTACATGTATAGATGAGAGATTTTATAGGGGAGAGAACATCATGAAAAAAGCATTTGCCTTACTCACCGGTCTGACTTTGCTGTTTGGGGTATTGACCGGATGCAGCACGCAATCAAATGAATCACCGCAGGCAGAACAAGCCAGCGCCAATGGAGAGCCCATGGTTCTGCGCTGGAGCATCAACAGTGAACCGCCGTCCCTTGATCCCGGGATCGCCGTAGACGCTGACTCGTTCGACATGATTTACGCAGCCTTTGAAGGGTTGACGAGCTACGATGTGAACGGAGAACTGGTCAATGCAACGGCCGAAAGCTTTACCAACTCACCTGATTACACACAGTTTACTTTCAAAATCCGCAAAGATGCCAAATGGAGCAATGGCGATCCGCTCACGGCCCATGATTTCGTATACGCGATCAAACGCAACTTGGACCCGAAAACGGCCTCCGAGTATGCCTATCAGCTTTACTACATTAAAGGAGGAGAGGAATTCAATACGGGAAAAGGCAGTGCTGATGATGTCGGCGTAAAAGCCTTGGATGACTATACGCTGGAGTTCACACTGAAGTCTCCTACGCCGTTTTTCCGAGAGTTGACTTTCTTCCCGACCCTCTTCCCCCTGCATCAAAAAACAGTCGAATCCAACCCGAAATGGGCGGATGAGGCTGCGACAATAGTGGGAAACGGTCCGTTCATCATGAAAGAGTGGGAGCATAAGCAAAAAATTGTCTTCGAGAAGAATGACAACTACTGGGACAAAGGCAACGTCAAACTGGACCGCCTGGAAGTGGCCATGATCGATGACAACAACACCGCGTTTTCCATGTTTGAAAACGGCGACATCGACTGGGGCGGCTATCCTGCCTCCACCCTGCCTCCAGATGCCATCCCTTATCTGAAAAACGAAGGGAAACTGATGGTTGCCAGCAATCCGGGGACGCAATCTGTGGTTTTCAACACGCAGAAACCGCCTTTCAACAACCAAAAAATCAGACAAGCCTTCGCCTACGCGATTGATCGTCAGACGATCATCGACAACATCCTGCAGACGGGCGTGCCAGCCGCGTATGGATGGGTTCCCGATTCGATGGGCCTGAAACCTGAAGGCTATTTTAAAGAAGACCCCGCAAAAGCCAAACAACTGCTCGAAGAAGGAATGAAGGAGCTGGGATTGACCAGCTTCCCGAGCGTTACGTATACCTTCGATACGACGGATATGAACAAAAAAGTGGCGGAAGCCTTGCAAGACCAATGGAAGCAGAACCTGGGCGTGGACGTGAAGCTGTACACGGCAGAATTGAAAGTGTACCGGGACATGCGTTCGCAAGGCAATTTCGACATGATCCGTTTCCAATGGGGCGCGGACTTCAACGACCCGATCAACTTCCTGGAGATGTTCCGTGAAAAAACGGGCGGCAACAACCACCCGGATTGGGAGAATCCGAAGTTCAAGGAATTGATCGACCAAAGCTATACCGAGCCTGACCTGGAAAAACGCAAGCAAATCCTGCTCGAGGCTGAAACAATTCTGATGGAGGGAATGCCGCTCGCACCGATCAACTTCCGCGGTAATCCTTATGTGAAAAATGACCGCGTGAAGGATTTCATCATCTTTCCGCTCGGCGGTGCTTACTTCAAGTATGCTTCTGTTGTGAAATAGTGGTCCACCAGCTGTAGTGGAGATGAGAAAAAAGGGAAAACGCTTCAGGCGGGTTGGGATCTTTGCTGGGGGTCATCCTGGCCGCGGTTCCGCCTTTTCCGCTCCAAGCTTGGTCAAGATCCCAAATGCCTTACGCTTTTTTCCCTTTTTCCTCGACCAGCTGTTCGTGGTCATCCTTATTTCCTAAAGGACAACCAAACCAAAAAACAGGCTGCACCCACGTGGATGCAGCCTGTTTTCATCCTTACCTTTCTCTACCCCTTCAACTGTTTGGCGATCATATTCCACAGCCAAGTCAACACGACCGCGCCGATCGCCCCGGCAATCACATTGAATCCGGCCAGCATCCACAGCCAATCGCCCAGGATCAGATCTCCCAGCCAGCTTCCCAGCAAGGCGACAATCAAAGTCGCCAGCCATCCTGTTCCTCCCGCTTTTCCCGTCATCAGCATGTTCATGCCCCACCAGACAACCAGCCCTACCAGTCCGCCAACGATCCAATACATACGATCATCCTTCCCTTCACGTATGATGATAGCGATTGCATAAATAAGATTGGAATCCTGTTTTGCTAGCATCATATGGTATAGCGAGAAAAACGTTCATGCCTGGCCGCCTAAAAATCCGAGCAGTAAAAAGCGACGGCTCTCCCATAAATGGGGTAAAAACCGTCGCCTGATGCTTATTTTCAGCTAACGCGTATACAGTTCGGGCCGTCTGTTCGCTACACTTGGGAGCTTCTGACGTACTCGCTGGATGCGCTCAAGATCAATCTCAGCCACCAGGAGGGTCTCCTCTTCTCCCGCACTTGCTACCACGACGCCCATCGGGTCTACAATCATGCTGCGCCCGGCAAAAATATTGCCCACCTGATCAGCTGCACAGACGAACATCGTGTTTTCGATTGCACGAGTGCGAACCAACGTCTCCCAATGATCCTCTTTCATCGCCCCTGCTACCCAACCAGCCGGCACCAGCAGGACATCGGCACCTTGCAAGGCGAATTGGCGGGCGATTTCCGGAAAGCGCACCTCATAGCAGACGATCAGCCCGATTTTCCCAAATTCTGTATCCACGACTTGATACGGCGACTCTCCCGCCGCAATGAAATCAGACTCGATATACGAAAACGCGTCATAGAGATGTGTCTTGCGGTACGTGTGGATCAATTCTCCGGAACGATTAAAAAAGACAGTCGTATTGTACGCGCGGTTCTGATCTCCCGCGATTGTCTCAAACACACCACAGATCACGTAGATAGCGTGCTGGCGGGCTGCTTGACCCAGTGCCGAGACAAAAGGTCCATCCAATGGTTCTGCCACGTCTGACGGACGAACACCTGACTTCGGTGTAGCTGCGGCGCTGTACATCTCGGGAAACAGCACCAGATCCGCTCCTGCTGCTTTCGCCTTGGCTACATAGGCGAGTGCCTTTTGCAAATTCTGCTCTTTATCTAAAGTAGAAGTGAGCTGCGCGATCGCTACCTTCATTTCTTCTCCGCCTTTCTC
>DASQMM010000106.1:0-1652 GCA_035645495.1 Brevibacillus sp.
CAATGACATGGACGCCTTCGTTAATCTCATTCAAGATTTGTTCGTAGATCCGCAACAGCGTGTCGGCAGCGGGTTGATTGGAAGGAGACGACACAGCCATTTCACCGCCTTTCCTTGTAACTTGATCATAGCATAAGAAAAACAAATGCAAACAGATTTTGCTGCAAAAATATTTTGCGCATAAAACTGCCAAAAATTTTTGCCCTAACATCCTCAAAGTATTGGTATTGGTTGTTGGGTGAATTGGCATCATTCTTGCTATTCTTTAACGATCGAGAGAGGTTTCATTTTTGGAAGGAGGCAGCATGACTTGAACAAGACAAAAACCGTCATCGAACAAACGGAGAAATACGGAGCCCATAACTACCATCCACTACCGATCGTGATCAATCGCGCGGAGGGGGTCTGGGTATACGATCCGGAGGACAACAAATATCTGGACATGTTGAGTGCCTATTCTGCACTGAACCAAGGGCATCGCCATCCGCGGATCATTCAGGCTTTGAAGGATCAGGCAGACAAAGTGACGCTTACATCCCGTGCCTTTTACAACGACCAGCTGGGTGAATTCTACGCGAAGCTGTCAGCCTTGACAGGCAAGGATATGATCCTGCCGATGAATACGGGAGCCGAAGCGGTGGAGACGGCGATCAAAGCGGTGCGTCGCTGGGCGTATGATGTGAAGAAGGTAGAGGCGGACAGAGCTGAGATCATTGTTTGTGAAGGAAATTTCCACGGCCGGACTGTGACGGTGACCTCCTTCTCGTCAGCGGAAGAGTATCGCCGCGGATTTGGACCGTTTACTCCGGGATTCAAGATTATCCCTTATGGAGATATAGAAGCACTGAAAAAAGCGATCACGCCGAATACTGCAGCTTTCATGCTGGAGCCGATCCAGGGAGAAGCTGGGATTATCATCCCGCCGGATGGTTATCTAAAAGAGGCGTATGAGGTGTGCAAATCGCATAATGTGTTATTGGTCAGTGACGAGATCCAGACCGGATTTGGCCGTACCGGGAAGCTCTTCGCAAGCGACTGGGAGGGTGTGAAGCCCGATATGTACATCATGGGCAAGGCACTGGGTGGCGGTGTGTTCCCGATCTCGGCTGTGGCTGCAGACCAAGAGATCCTTGGCGTATTCGAACCAGGCTCCCATGGTTCGACATTCGGCGGCAATCCGTTGGGATGTGCAGTGGCAATCGCAGCTATGGACGTCCTGGAAGATGAGGAACTGGTACAGCGGTCGCTCGAAATGGGGGAATACTTCCTGAAAAAGCTGCAGGAAATCGAAAACCCCATAATCCAGGAAATCCGCGGTCGAGGATTATTCATTGGACTCGAACTCAAAACAGCAGCTCGTCCGTATTGCGAGCGACTGAAAGAGCTGGGACTGCTCTGCAAAGAGACTCATGAAACCACGATTCGATTCGCGCCGCCTTTGGTCATTTCCAAGGAAGACCTGGATTGGTCCATCGAACGGATCAAGCAAGTGCTGCACGCCCCACAGACAGCGAAGGCATAAATAAATATCTGGATAAGACTGCTTTAAGTGGAAATTTCTGCTTGCTAGCAGTCTTTTTCATTTTTTCTTTCGACAAATATCGACTAATTGTGGATATCTTTGTCAACGATATGCACAGTGACGTTACCAG
>DASQMM010000107.1:0-2101 GCA_035645495.1 Brevibacillus sp.
AAGCGAGAGCCGTCATTGCCTTATCAGCATTGGAGCCTGTCTTGAGCCCCATGAAGGAGCGGCTGGATCATTTGAAATGGGTTGTCTACACGGAATCGGTAAACAACGAGCTCTCCATGCAACAACTGGAGAGCGGATACCGCTATGAACAGCCGGAGATGGATGAGAACGATCTGGCTGTTATCCTTTACACGTCCGGGACCACTGGACAGCCAAAAGGTGCGATGCTGTCCCATCGGAATATGGCTTCCAATGCGGAGGCGTTGGGGATCCTGTTGGAGCTGGAGGACAGGGATCGGATGGTCGCGGTCCTGCCCATGTTTCATGTCTTTTGCATGTCGGTTTGCGTAAATGGACCTATTCGATACGGGTCAACGATCTTGATTGCTCCCAGGTTTCATCCTGCAGAGATACTAGATCTCATTCGCACCCAAAAGGCAACCTGCTTTGCAGGGGTACCGACGATGTACAACTACATGTTGCAGCTTCCCACAGCGACAAAAGAAGATATGGCCAGTATTCGTGTCTGCTGTTCCGGTGGGGCATCCATGCCTGTCGAATTGTTGCACAGGTTCGAGGAAAAATTCGATGTAAAGATCATGGAAGGATACGGCCTGTCAGAAGCCGCCCCGGCTACGGCCTTCAATCCGATTCGAGGAGTCCGCAAGCCAGGTTCTGTCGGAGTCGATATTCCGGGAGTCATCAACAAGGTGGTCGATCCAAAAGGAAATGAGTTGCCCCGTGGTGAAGTCGGGGAGCTCGTGGTACACGGTCCCAATGTGATGATGGGGTATCTCGGCCTGCCGGAAGATACGAAGGCCGTATTACAGGATGGCTGGCTCTATACCGGTGATCTGGCGCGGATGGACGAAGACGGGTATGTGTATATCGTAGACCGGAAGAAAGACATGATTCTCGTAGATGGCTACAATGTTTATCCGCGCGAGGTAGAGGAGGTACTGTATCAACACCCTGCCATCATCGAAGCTGCGGTGATCGGAATCCCTGATGACGTACATGGAGAAGCTGTCAAGGCGTATATAGCATGCAGAGAAGCGGTATCGGAAGAAGAGGTTCTCTCTTTTTGCCGTGACAAGCTGGTAAAATACAAGGTACCGCGGCAGGTGGAAATCGTCAACGAGCTTCCTAAGAACAGTACGGGGAAGATCTTGAGACGATCTTTAAGGACATCATAATGAGCAAATAGACTGGAAGGCAACGTTTTTCGTTTGCAGCCCAGTCTATTTTTTTTGCGTTCACTCCATGTGAGAGGGGGGAGGAGTGATGCAGCGAAACGAGACGGGCGAAGACAATACGAGCGAGGTGTTTACATTTCCGTAAGGCAGGAGGGAATCAATTAATTGGCTGAGATGCTCCATGCCTGTCACAGCCGCTTTGAGCAAGTAACTGACTTCTCCGGTCAGGCGGTGGCATTCGATAATATCGGGGTTTTCCTGGATGGACTTTTCAAAATCAGAATAAGAATGAATGCGCAGTTGGCTCAACTGAATAAAGACAAGCACGTCCCTTCCTATAGCTTTTGGCGAAACTCTAGCCGAGAAGCCTTCGATGACCTCTTTTTCCTCAAGTCGATTGAGCCGCTCCGAGATGCTTGGGCGACTGAGAGAAAGCTTTTTGGATAAATCGCTGATAGAGATTCGACCTTCAAGTTGAAGAAGCTCCAGAAGGCGGATGTCGGTTTGATCCATAACGAATAAGCCCCGCTTTCTATCTAGGTTTTATGCGCGTGATTGGAACTTTTCAGCCCCATTTTACATGAATTTCAGTGTATGCAAAGTGAAGGTGAAAGGTCATACAATGATACATAATGTAATGAAAAATGCTCGTATTATATTCATTTTATCATGTCATTCCAACCTTGTCTTGTTTTATCATGAAAGCGTATACGGAAAAGTTGGAAAACTCAATCAAATCCTACATGATGTTAAGGGGTGACTGACATGATGGTTTATTCCGAGAATCACAGGCAATCCTTCGACGCAAAAACAGTCAAACCAGACTTATTTCAGGTGTTGTCAGAGCAGGGTGAACTGCTTTCATCCTTGGAGGGAAAGATCGATGATTCTCTGATGCTGCACAT